>JAYZIQ010000029.1:0-10972 GCA_036165455.1 Chloroflexota bacterium
ATACTAACAACCTTTGTTTCTCAGTTTGAATCCATGGAAATCAACGTTGAAAAAAAGGTCTCTATGCAAAGACCCTTATTACTTTGGGTTGCCTTTGTTGCAACCAATATAATTCTTAACTTTCTTGTTGTTAGAATTACAATTACTGCATTTTATTAATGGTGGAGACGGGGGAGAGTCGAACTCCCCGTCCAAATAAACACCAGATTAATTCTCTACGAAAATAGTCGCTTTATTAAATACTTAACCGACAAAGCGACAAGTCAAAGTTAAGCATTCTGCTGAAAAATCTTAACTAGCAAGCTCAGCAACTTGATAGAGCATCTCGGAAATTTGTCACCTTTTTATAAGTTTCCCGAAAAAAAACTTATAAGATGTAGCAAGCTAGATTAAACTGCTGCTAAAGCGTATTCTTTTTCGCCGTTTATTTTTTTCCAAAGTTTAGCGAGAATTTGGAATCTCGTTTCGCAAACTATTCTATTATTTACCTGTCAAAGCCACGCGTCCCCAATATATTAGTAAGAACAATTATATTGATCATCTGTTAGCTTTTCTAGTTTTGTCTATATCTCTTTGAGCTTCTCTATTTTTTATCTCAGCCCTTTTGTCATACTTTCTTTTACTTTTCCCTAGTCCTATTTTTAGTTTGGCTTTGCCTTTAGTTATTACAAGATTTAATGGAACTATAATATAATTTTTTCTTTTAACTTCTAGGTCCCATTTTTTTATTTCTTTTTTTTGCAAAAGAAGTTTTTTTGATCTTAAGGGGTCATGATCTGACTGAACACTAGCATTTTCGTATGGAGCAATATGCGCATTGTGGAGCCATATTTCTTGATTTTGTATCCTACAAAATGCCTGAGATATATCAACTTTTCCATCTCTAATTGATTTTATTTCAGAGCCTCTTAGAACTATCCCAGCTTTCAAGCTATCTTCAATATGATAATTAAAATATGCCTTTCGATTAGTGGTCATAAATTATTATTGAGTCAATTGAAAATCTAATTGAATTATTGCTGCCATCATCTGAAGATCATCAGTTTCATTTGCTTTATTTCTAACCACAACATCTGGTTCTAATCCATTTTCCTCAATTACTCTTCCTTTGGGCGTATACCACCTAGCAACAGTGTAATAAATACCACCTTCATTACTTAACCTTCTTTGAATGCCAACACTGCCTTTACCAAATGTCGTAGTGCCTATAACAACAGCTCTATCTAAGTCCTGCAAGGCTCCAGTTAAAACTTCACTGCCACTTGCACTAAATTCATTTACAAGTATAACCATTGGCAAGTCTGCATAGTTACCTAAATCTTTAGATATATGATTCCTTCTAACACCATTCCCGTCCTCTTCATATAAAACTAACTCATTTTTAGGAATGAACTCACTAACAATATCAACCACTACGTCGAGATAGCCACCAGGGTTTTCTCTTAAATCTAAAACAATTCCTTTTGCTTTCTCTGCGTCCATCTCTTGAAGAGCAGCTAATAATTCAGGATGTGTTTCACGAGTAAATGATGTTATTTTTATATGGCCATATTCTTCATCGGTAATCATTTTAGAAGTGACGCTTGGCAATTTTATTTCGCCTCTTATAATTTTAATTTCAATTAGTGCCACTTCGCCAATTCTTTGTACCTTAAGAGTCACTGGAGTGCCTTCTTTGCCTCTTATTCGATTTACAGCGTCAAGAACAGTCCATCCTTCAGTATCATCACCATCTACTTCAAATATTATATCCCCAGCCTTAATACCTGCCTCTTCTGCTGGTGAACCTGCAATGGGAGCAACAATAAGGACTCTTGCCCCATCTTTTGTTGGGCCAACAGTAGCTCCAATGCCAGAAAATTTACCTTGCAAAGCGGTTTGGTCAATTTTAAACCTCTCTGGGGGAATATAACCCGAATGCTTGTCATTCAAGGCTTCAAACATACCTTTTACTGCACCTTCGGCTAATTTAGAATTATCCATATCATTTCTGCCAACAAATTCTCTAGCTAAATACTGATAGGCTTCCCAAATAATTAATAAATCTTCATCAATTTCTCTTGGACTAGGTTGCGGCAAAGAATTCGCATCATCAATTACAGGAAAATTAATCTCTTCAGGGCCAGACTCAGAACATGCAAAAGTTGAAATCGATAAACTAATTATTAAAACAATAATTAGTTTTTTTGAATATATATTTATTGTATTTATCATATCTTTATATTTATAACTTTACATAACTTATATAGTGCGACGTTATATATTAATATAATACTTTTGCACTATTTATATTGTAGCCTGATTCTGCTTGGTTTTGGATTTTATTTACCAATAAATCAATATTTAAACTTTTAAATGCTGAGATATTAACTACAGACTCCTCATTAGCAGACACCAAATAATTTATTCTATTATTAAATTTACCAAGCTCCTCATTACTTAATTTATCTATTTTGTTAAATACATAAATCATATTATTTTTTTCTAAGCCCAAATCCTCTAGTAAATTATCAACTACCTCAATCTGCTTTTCAAAATTATTATTAGATGCATCAATTACATGAAGCAATAAGTCTGAATCCTTAAGTTCTTCTAATGTGGCTTTAAACGAATCAACTAATACGGTCGGCAATTTATTAACAAATCCGACAGTATCACTAATGGTGCACCTAATTTCTCTGTTTAAGTAAATTTTGCTAGTTTTAGTATCCAGGGTTGAAAAAAGCTTCCTAGATGAAATTGAATTTTTCTTTGAAAGGCAATTAAACAAAGTGCTTTTACCGGCATTAGTGTACCCAACCAAAGAAACATTGAATGCCCTCTTTAGCCTATTAGATCTTTGCGCACTTCTGGAAATTTTTATTTTCATTAAATCTTTTTTTATTTTTTTTATGCTATTCCTAACTAACCTTCTGTCTGTCTCGATTTGAGTTTCACCTGGCCCTCTTGTTCCTATTCCTCCTCCTAGCCTTTCTAGGTGAGACCATTGTCCTGCCAACCTAGGTAATAAATATTCAAATTGAGCCAAGCTTACTTGTAATCTGCCCTCTCTAGATTTTGCCCTATTAGCAAAAATATCAAGAATTAAAGCAGTTCTATCAACAACTTTAATTTTAAATAAATCCTCTAGGTGCCTTTGTTGGTTAGGCGACAGCTCGTCATCAACTATAATAAGGTTGGCTTTTTCCTGAATCACTTGGTTATTAGCTTCAGATAATTTCCCGGAACCCAAGTAAGTCCTCAAAGGTTTCTTTAATTTTTGTAAAGTTATTCCTGAAATCTTTGAATTAGCAGTTTCTGCAAGATTTATGATCTCCTCTATCCTATCCTCAAGTTCCCAATCTTCAGCATTTAAATTATTTGCTATTAATATATGTGATCTTTCAGTTCTAATCATCTAAGAAAAAATTAATGATTTAGCCTTTCCATGTTGATATTCGTTTTACTCCTTCATCAACTAATTCGTCGGGGGTAGTTAACGAAAGTCGAACGTAGCCTTCTCCGTATTCGCCGTAACCTGTTCCTGGAGTCACCACAACATTACATTGCTCTAAAAGCAACTCAGTAAAAGACGCAGAATTATAACCTTCCGGTACCCTGCACCACAAATATAAAGCAGCCTTAGGGAACTCAACAGTCAAGCCAATTTCCTCTAGCGCTGAAGATAATTTGTCCCTCCTGGCTTGATAAATAGCATTATTTTCTTGTGTAAATGCTTCAATATTTTTCAAGGCATCAATTCCCATAATCTGAATTGCTTGAGGAGCCCCAGAGTCTAGATTAGACTTAACAGTTAAAAGGCTTTGCACAAGCTGCTCATTTCCTACCGCAAAACCTAACCTCCAACCTGTCATATTGAATATTTTAGAGAAAGAATGGAACTCCATAGCTATATCCATTGAATTTTTTGCTTCTAGTATAGATGGAGCTTTATATCCATCAAAAGTTACATCGGAATAACAAGCATCGTGCATAATAGCTATATCATTATCTATCCCAAAATTTACTACTTCTTGGAAAAAATCTAAATCTGCAACACCACCTGTGGGATTATTAGGATAATTCAACCAAAGTATTTTTGCCTTCTCTCGAATATCTGATGGAATATTATTTAAATCAGGTTTCCATCCTCTTGATTGTAATAACGGCATCTTGTATATTTCTCCGCCTGCAAAATTGCAACCTGCAGAATAAACGGGGTATCCAGGGTCTGGAACAATTGATACATCTCCTTCATCAATTAGGCACAATGATGCATGTCCTATCCCTTCTTTAGCACCAATAAGACTAATAACCTGCTTCTCAGAATCAACGTCTACGCCAAACCTCCTGCTCATATACTCTGAAACTTCATTTCTGAATTCAGGCAGCCCTTCAGATTCGGGATATCTATGATTAGCAGGATTTTCAGAATGTTTCTTCATAGAGTCCAGCACAAATTTAGGAGTTGGTATGTCAGGATCTCCTATTCCAAAAGAGATTACGTCAATGCCTTTCTTTTTTTTCTCAGCTATAGTTCTTGATATACCAACAAATAAATATGGTTCTATAGTGTTGAATCTTTTAGAAAATTTCATTTTAACTCCTTATCTCCCATGTTCCTGAAAAAACTTTTTCGGTTGGACCATCTAAATAGACCTCTTTACCATCAATCCAGCTTATATTTAGAAACCCTCCAGGAACATTTACTTTTACTTTTTCATTAACCAGGCCTTTTTTTATACAAATAATCACACACGCAGATGTTCCTGTTCCGGAAGACAAGGTCTCCCCTGCCCCTCTCTCAAAAATTCTAGCTCTTATTTCGTCTCTTGAAATAATATTTACCACCTCAAAATTCACTCTATTAGGAAAAAGGTTGTTGTTTTCTACTAATGGACCTATCCTTTCAAGATCAATTTCATCAATATCTATATCAGTTATCATTACGGCATGAGGATTTCCTATATTAACGCAACTAACTGTGATTTCATCATCTAAATTTAACTTGAAATCTTGAACTTCAATATTATCACCAATCAATTCTCTGCTTATAGGTATTTCATCTCTTAAGAAGCCTGGCTCACCCATAGCGACTTTTGCAGATACCATAAGGTGGCTTTTAAAGTGCGGGTAAACCTTTCTTACGCCCCCGCCTGTTTCTACTTTAAGGTAATCTGCGCTTGATGATAGCTCAACTATCTTATTATCAAGTACAAATTTAGAAAATAAGCGCACTCCATTACCACTCATTTCAGCCTCTGAGCCATCTGGATTAAGCACTCTCATCCTTATATCTGCAACACTAGATTCCTGAACTACTACTATGCCATCGCTATATACGCCAAAATGAGGCTCGCTCATTTCTTTTGAAAGTAGACCCCAGTCTAGGTCTAATTCTCTCCCGTCTATAGCTATATAATCATTTCCTGCGCCATGATATTTAGTAAATTCAATTTTCATTAAAATCCTTAACTATTTCACTAATTATTTTATCCTGAGAATAACTATTTATATCAAACCATGTTATTTCTGGATCATTCAGCCTAAACCAATTATATTGATGCCTAACTAAATTTCTAGTCTTTTTTTTAATAATTGATTTTGATTCTTCCAAATTAGTGACCCCCATTATATATGAATAAATTTCCCTGTACCCTATACTTGAAAAAGAATTACTCTTGGGATCACACCCTTGGCCAATTAATTTCTTTACTTCTCCTACCCACCCATCATCAATCATTTTATCTATCCTTTCATCAATTCTAGAATATAAAATTTTCCTGTCTAAGGTTAATCCATACAATTTAAACAAATTAGATGACTTTTTATTTTTTGACCTCCTAACAATATTATTTTTTCCTAATTCCTAAGCCCTTATCAACCTTCTAGGATTTTTTTTATCAATATTCAAAGCATTTTTAGGAAAATCTTTTTCTAATTTTTCATAGAAAAAATCAACACCTTTATTATCAATAATTTCTTGCAGGAATTTTCTCAATTCTATGTCTGGGGGAACCTCTGGGATGTCCCAGCCTTCAATGAGTGCTTTAGTATCTTGGCCGCTTCCCCCCACAAGAATAGGAGTTTTCTCCTCTACAATAATCTGAGAAATCGCTTTAGTGGCTTTTTTAATAAATTCTGAAATAGAAAAATCATCTATTGAATCTATAATGTCTACTAAATAATGCTTAACTTCAGATCTTTGAGATTTTAGTGGCTTTCCAGTTCCTATATCTAAATTCTTATAGAAAAGCCTAGAATCAGTATTTATAATAGGTGAATCTATTTTTTTTGCTAACTTTATTGATAAATCTGTTTTTCCGGATGCAGTCGGTCCAACTATTACAATAGATTTTTTAGTCACTATTTATTGAGCTTACCATTTTTTTAAAACTACCAATGCTTAGAGAAGCTGAGCCAACCAATACCCCATCTATCTCTTTTTGATATAACAATTCTTTACAATTATCTTCATTTACACTCCCGCCATAAACAAAAGGGGTGCTATCTCCACATATCGCCTTAACTTCTCTTGATACTTCTATTATTTGCTCTGTGCTGCAAGAATTACCTGAGCCAATCGCCCAAATAGGCTCATATGCAACAACCATCTTGTTTCCAAGGCCTTGGGAGCTCTCATTTAATTGATCGATTAACAATGATATATGCTCTCCCGTCTTTCTCTGTTCTGCTGTTTCCCCAATACATAATATTGGGGTCATATTATTTTTTAAAATATTTATTCCTTTTAATGCCACATCTTGATTAGTTTCCTTAAGGTTTATTCTTCTTTCAGAGTGACCAATAATCACATAATCAGAGTAATCTGAAATCATTTTTGCTGATATTTCGCCAGTAAATGCACCTTTGGCCTCATCCATTTTAGAAACATCTTGAGAGCCAATTTTTGCAACAGATTTAAGAATTTGGAAGCAATAAGGGATTGAAATAAAAGGAGGGCATATAATTATTTCAATATTATCCTTAATAATATTTTCATTTATAGTTCTAGAAATTTCATTAGAAAAATCAACACTCTCAGTGACAGTAAGGTTCATTTTCCAGTTCGATATAAAAAGCTTATTCATTTTTAATTAGATTATCTATACCAACAAGACTACCACTTTCAAGCAGTTCAAGAAAAGCTCCGCCGCCACTTGAAATATGCTCAAATGAATCTTTTACGCCAAAAGCGTTAATTGCCTCAATGGTTGATCCGCCGCCTGCATATGCCTTGCACTTACTATTTTCAATAGATTTAATTAATTCTTTCGTGCCCAAGCACCCAGACTTCCATTCAAAAACACCCATGCTTCCGTTCCAAATAACCGTTTCAGACCCTTTAACTATTTCTGAATATTTATCAATGGTTTTTGGTCCAATGTCTATAATAAATGAACTTTTGTTGAATAACTCCGCATTAACTATTTCCGTTTTACTTTTAGATGAAAATTCCTCAACCTTAACTACATCACTGGGCACAAAAAACTTATCTGCATTTTCTTCATAAATTTTTTCGTTGAATGTTTTTGGGAAATCCTTTGTTATGAAGCTCGAAGCCATCCCGCCTCCTATGAGAACCCTTTGAGTCTTATCAATTAGGTTTGACAGTATTCCTGCCTTATCTTCAATTTTGGCTCCCCCCAGTATTAATGTGGTATTAGATTCTGAGCTACCTAATGAATCAACTACCTCTGTTTCTTTCTCTAATAATCTTCCTGAATAAGACTTAATTTCCTTTGATATACCATACACACTTGCATGTTTTCTGTGAGATGCCCCAAAAGCATCATTAACGTAAACATCAGAAAAGGATTTAATTTTACCAATTAACTCTGCGCTATTATTTGTTTCTCCGTCAGAAAAACGTATGTTTTCAGTTAGATAAATTAATCTTCCTGAATCGTTTATCAGGCTATTTATATCATTATCATTATTTAGGTTTAACTGAATGATCGACTTTTTTAGTTTCTTTTCTAAATAAGGCTTTATTTTATTTTTAGTACTTAATTTGGGGTCAAAATTACCTTTAGGCCTACCTAAATGAGTACATATAATTAATTTTTTTACAGAATTAAATTCTAAAAGTTCTAATATAGTAGGAATAGACAGATCTATTCTTGTATAGTCACTTTCAGTTATATTTAAATCACATCTTAGAAAAACATTTATGTCTACATTCCTGTAATCATTTTTTAAATCATCTAAGTTAAAAAGATTCATATGGGAATACAATACTCAATAATTTTTTATTTTGCTGATCGCTTAAACCAAGATCATTGATAATACTTAAAGACCTTGCTTTATAATCTTCAATTATATTTGTTAAATAATCCTTAAAATTGCTAGAAAGAGCCTCTTTTTTTAGTGCCTCTAAATCATTTGTTTCAAGAACTCTTTTTAAGTACATCTCCCCTATTTTTCTTTTGACTGAAACATCAGAATTATTCAATAAATAAGTGGTAATAATATTCTTTTTCTTAGATGAAAACTTGTGAAATGTTTCTGGGGGAAGGTTTTCTGAATTGATAATTGAATTTTGAGAATTTAATTCTCTTACAATACCGCTTATTTCACCTAGCTCCCCGATGCCTCTTAATTTTTTTTCGCTGACATCCTTGGCTTTTGGATCTGATGAAATATATCCAAACTGAAAAGCGCAGCTAGAAAGTGAACCAGATTTTTTTCTCAACATATTCATAAATTCTTCTTCTTTAACTAAAGGAGATTCTTGGTAATCTATATCGAGATTTTCCCCTTCACAAAGAGTCAAATAAGAAGAATCGAATATAGATAATGCTTTTAAAAGCAATGAATCATTAAATTTTGAATTATTTTCTAATAAAGATAGTCTTGCCAATGCATGAAGGCCATCTCCAGTATTGATCCCTTGAGCTGGGCCCCATGCCCACCAAACAGAAGATCTCCCGCCTCTTTCTGTGATTCCGCTTTGAACTTCTTCATGCACGTACCATGAATTGGCTAAAATCTCGATAGAGGTAGCAAATTGATAGCTAGGCTTAGTGTCTACAGAAAATATTGAGGAGGTTTCTAACACTATAGAAGAATAGATCCTGTTTATATCCTGGGTTATACTTGATTTATTACCAAATTCATCTTCCCATCCTAGTTGATATTTTATAATTCTGTATAATTCGACCTCATTTACGTTTACAAATTCAGCCATATACTTTTCAAAGTCTTTATTCATATTTAAAATCATCTCCTAATGTAGATTTTATCAAGGATTTAGTAATTGGCCCCTCCCTAATTATTTTTATCTTATTCATATCTATTTTAAGAACTGTAGATGGCATATTTTCAGAGCCACAATTTATATTCACAAACTTTCCTATGTTTTTTTCTTTAAGATTACTTTTTAAGACATCTAAATCTTTTGTTTCAGGAAAGTTAGAAATATTTGCACTTGTGCCCGTTAAAGGCTTTCCAATTATTCTAATAAGATCTCTTGTAAATTTTAGATCAGGAATTCTAAATCCTACCCATCCATTATCTTTTACGGTTCCTTCAGGGAAGTCAAAATCAGTCTCTAAAATCAAAGTTAGAGGGCCTGGCCAAAATTTACTAATTAATTTATCTACAGTATTTGATGGCGAAATAAATTTATATAAATCTTTTATGTCAGCTATTAAAACTGGGACAGGCTTATTTAACTCCCTCTCTTTTATTTTAAATAGGCTCTTCACTGTTTTTAAATTAGTTGCATCACAAGCTAGGCCATAAAAAGTATCAGTAGGAATGGTAATAATTTTTCCCAAATTTAACTCAGATGCAGCTTCTTCAAGTTCTATTTTATATTTACTGTTTAAACACATAAATTAAGATTTTTAAATTATACATACATTAAATCCTTATTATGATAAACATTATATTTGATGGAGGTAAATTAAATGAATGTTCTTTTAATAGGGGGAGGAGGTAGAGAGTCTGCGATAGCTTGGAAAATTTCTCAAAGCAAGCTTTTAAGCAAGCTTTATATTTCTCCTGGAAACGGAGGAACTTCTGCGTTTGGGACTAATATCCCAGAACTATCTATACAAGAATCTATACATTTTGCCCATCAGAATAAAGTTTCATTAACTATTGTTGGTCCTGAAGCGCCCTTAATTGATGGAATTGTAGATGAATTTAAGAAGAATAACTTAACAATATTCGGACCTACTAAATCTGCTTCAAATATCGAAGGGTCAAAGATTTGGGCAAAATATTTATTCAATAAATATTCAATTCCTTGCGCAAAAAGCACTCAATTTTCTAATCTAGAATCTAGTTTAGAATTCTTTAATAATAACAACCCCTCAGAGTGGGTAATAAAAGTCAATGGGATTGCATCAGGAAAAGGAGTATTTCTTCCTGAATCTTTGGAAGACGCAAATGAAGCTTTAAAAGAAATATTTATTGAAAATAAATTTGGAAAATCTGGAGAAGAAATTCTAATTGAAGAGCGCCTTTATGGAACTGAGGTTAGCGTATTTGCATTAGTAAATAATAAAGATGTATCCAATTGCATCCCTGCTTGTGACTACAAGAGAATATTTGATGGTGACGTCGGTCCTAATACAGGCGGAATGGGCGCAATAAGTCCTCCCCCTTTTTGGACCTCAGACATGGAAGAAAAAATAAAGAAAAATATAATTATCCCAACTGTCGAAGCCATGGCTAATGAGGGGTGTCCGTATACAGGTATTTTATTTGCAGGCTTAATTATTACTAAAAAAGGTATAAAAGTTCTTGAATTCAATTGTAGATTTGGAGATCCTGAAACCCAAGTTTTTATGCCTAGAATCAAATCAGATTTATTAGAAATCTTAATAAAATCTTCAAGGCCTCCCTTTAATGAAAATATTCATATTGAATTAGAAAGCACTTATTCAACTGGAGTTGTTTTAGCTTCAAATGGGTATCCAGGAAAATATATCCCCAACAAAGAAATAGCCGGATTGTCTGATTCAAACGAAGAATTTAACTC
>JAYZIQ010000030.1:0-7187 GCA_036165455.1 Chloroflexota bacterium
GTAATGATAGTAATAAGGTAATAAATTGGATGATATTAAATTAATATTTGAGGGCTTAATAAGTATCTTTGAAGATCCAAGAGGCTTAGTAATGTGGTTTGTCGCAGGGTTTTTATTATATTTTGGTATAGCTAAAAAAAAGGAGCCTTTGCTATTGGTTCCAATTTCATTTGGAATTTTATTGGCCAATCTTCCTCTAGGTGAAGTCATAAAGCCTGCAGGCGAAGAAGGTGATCCAATGGGGTTTTTACTCTTTTTTCAAGAAAATGGATTGCATACAGACCTCCTTCCATTATTGGTTTTCTTAGGGTTAGGAGCTCTAACAGATTTCTCTCCAGTAATATCAAACCCTAAAACATTATTATTAGGGGCAGCGGCACAGGCAGGCGTATTTTTCGCATTACTTGGAACTTTGTTAATTGGAACTTTAGGGATACCTTCCCTAAAGTTTGGATTATTAGAAGCAACATCAGTTGGAATAATTGGAGGAGCTGATGGACCCACGACAATTTTTATTGCCTCAAATATGAAAGCATTGAGTCAGCAATATGGAGTTGGAATGATCGATATAGTTGGCGCTACTGCAGTTGCAGCATATTCTTATATGGCATTAGTCCCATTAATTCAGCCCCCAATAATTAAATTACTTACAACTAAAAAAGAAAGGCAAATTACAATGCCTGTTCCTAAAAATGTTGTAACTAAGAGGGCTAAAATTTTATTCCCAATAATATGTACTATTGTTATCGGAGTACTGGTTCCAAAAGCAGCACCATTAGTTGGAATATTAATGTTTGGCAATTTAATGAGAGAGTGTGGTGTTGTTGAGAGACTAAGTAATACTGCGCAAAATGAACTCATGAATATTGTTGTTATTATACTTGGGCTGGCTGTTGGTTCTACAATGCCAGGCGAAGTTTTCCTTAAGCCAGCAACTCTAGCAATATTTTTTCTGGGTTTATTTGCATTTATTACCGCAACAATATCCGGGCTATTACTTGCCAAATTAATGAATTTGTTTAGCAAAGAAAAAATTAATCCTATGATTGGTGCTGCAGGAGTTTCTGCAGTTCCTATGGCAGCAAGAGTTGTTCAAGAAATTGCTCAAAAAGAAAAGCCTGGCAATATGCTTTTAATGCATGCTATGGGGCCTAATATTGCAGGAGTAATTGGTACAGCAACTGTTGCCGGAGTACTCATTACTTTAGTTGAATCATTAATTAGTTAATAGAAAGGAAAAGCAATGTCAAATTTCATGAGCGGAGTATTTCCTATATTGTCCACTCCTTTTGATGCAAAAGATAACATTATATTTAATGATGTAGATTCTGAAGTTGAATATGCCATAAATTCAGGCGTGAGTGGTGTAGCTATTGCACTTGCAAGTGAGGTGTATAAACTAACTGATTCAGAAAGAGATGAATTTCTTAAAAGAGTAGTAGATTGTGCTAAAAATAGAATAAAAGTTTGCATGAACACTACCGCTGAATCAACAAAGATATGCATTGAATATTCTAAAAAAGCACAGGATTTGGGTGCAGATGCAGTTATGATAGCTCCTCCTTCATTTGGAGGTGTCGATACAAATGAAATAAAAAAATATTTTATTAATGTGGCTGAATCAATAGAGATACCAATATTTATGCAAGATGTTTTTGAAACTCCTATTTCTCCAGAATTAGCCTTAGATTTATCTCAAGCAAATAAGAATTTGGCTTATTTAAAAGTAGAGGTGCCTCCTACATTACCCAGGTTTAATAAGTTAAAAAAAATCTCAAATGGTACATTTCCTATTCCTTTTGGGGGAGTTGGAGGATTATTTATGATTGAGGAGATGAGGAGAGGATCCAAAGGCACAATGCCTGTATGCGCAATACCTGAAATGTTTGTTAAGGTTTTTAATTTATGGAATGAGGGGAAAGAATCTGAAGCAGAGGAATATTTTCATAAGCACATTCCTTTGATTAGAACGCTAGGGCAGGGCTTAGGAATCTGGAACTGGCTTCCAAAATATATATTAAAAAGAAAAGGGATTTTTACTGAGGCATATGCACGGGAGCCTTCTCTGAAGCCTGATCAAAATCAAATATATGAACTTGATAGGATGATTGAAAGGCTAGAAACCTGATCGAAATAAGTATAATAAATTTTATTTTTTTATCCTTTTGTCTTTTAGTCTCCGGATATTTTGCCGGATTGGTAGGAATGCCTTTGGGTCCTATTAGGATATTCTTTATGTTGGTGTTTGGAGTTGAGGCGTTGGTGGCATTTGGAACAAATCTAGCAATAAGTTTTTCCATGATGATTCCTACAGTTTGGAATAATTTTAGAAGCAAAAGAATAGATTTAAGAATGGGTATTATGTTTATTGTTTCAGGTGCTATTATAGGTCCATTTTTTGGAGGATTGTTAAGTGAGATTCTTCCGCAAAATTTCCTATTGTGGAGCGTGACTATATTAATATTTTTATCAGGTTTTTTAATTTTTAAAGCAGTTCACTTCCCTTCTAAAAAAATAATTACTGAAAAAACTCCCTTTATAAAGAGTTTTGTTGCATCTTTATTAAATTTGATTATTGGAGCTTTAGGCGGAGCGACAGGAATGGTTTTAGGAGCATTGAGGTATCCGGTAATGGTAAATTATCTAAGAGCTGATGCTAAATCTGCATCGGCAACAAATTCATATATTAACCTTATGTTCACAATTTTTGCTTTTATTGGGCACCTAGTTACCTCTGGAGTTTCAGGGAATAGTCATTTTAATTTTATCTTATTTTTACCTCTAGCTATTTCGGGCTTTATAGGATCATATTTTGGTTCAAAACATGTAGGAAAATACTCAAATTCATTCATATTGAAGACACTTTATATTTTGTTGTTTATAATGGGTTTTTTAATGTTGGTAAGGGAAATACTGTAATGACTAAAATTACTGGAAGCGATTTAATAATTAAATGCCTTAAAATGTATGGCGTTGACACTATATTTGGTATCGCTGGCGATCATATTCTTCACCTTCTAGATAAACTTATTGATGAAAATTTTAGAATGATAGATGGGAGGCATGAAGCAGCATCAGTTCATATGGCTAACGCATACTCTAGAATTTTAAGAAAACCTGGAGTTGTTATGTCTACGACGCCTGGTCATGCAAACGCTCTGGCCGGTCTTGCGAATGCTATGCATTCCGAGGCGCCTGTTATTAATATTGCAGGTTCAGCAGATTCTTCAAATATTGGCAGAGGAGCTATGCAAGAATTTGATCAAATAGGTATTGCTAATCCTGTTACTAAAGGATCATGGGAAATACCTTCTGTGGAAAGGATACCTGAATATATATCTTTAGCCTTTAGGACCGCAATGGAAGGTCGAAGAGGTCCGGTTCATTTGACTATACCTCACGACTTACAGGAAGCTGAAGTAAATGAAGAAGTTTTTATCAGATTTGAGAAGAGTTCTTTGGATGATAATGAAAATTGGCTTTCCTATCCCAGCCCTGCGCAGGTTAATAAATGCCTGGATTTATTGAGTAAAGCAAAAAAACCAATGGTGATTGCTGGCCTTGGAGCCGGGGCAACAGTATCTGAAAAAGATTTGGATGAATTTTTACTTAATTCAAATATTCCATTTATGGGAGTAGATACTGGAAGAGGCTTGGTGAAAGATTCTCATCCAAATTCTTTAGGTATTGGATATATTCCTCTTAATAGAGCTGCTCAAAGATTAAATGAATGCGATGTAGTTTTATTGCTTGGAGTGAAGTTAGATTATCAATTAGGATTTGGAGGCTCTCCACCATTTAGTAAGGAAGCAATAATAATAAGTGTTGACCCTGAAATTTCACAAATTAATCGCCCAAGAACAGTTAGCCTAGCTATAAATAGCGATGTAGGGCCTTTTGTAGAAAATATATCTGAAAAATCTGAAGAATATGAATGGCAAAATCTCGATTGGGTAAAATCTTTAAAAGAAACAAAAAAAACTTACTTATCTGATATGGATGATTTGGCTGACAATTCTATTCCTATGCACCCCATGGAAATAAGCAAAGCAATTAGAGAAAGTATTGACGAAGATACATTTGTGGTTTTTGATGGAGGAGATTATTGTCATTATTCTAGAGCAACTATCCCAATAGAAAATTATCTCAGAACAATGTATGTGAGTAGCTTTGGTATGATTGGTGTTGGACTTCCTTATGCAATAGGAGCCAAGGCTGCATTGCCAGACAAGAAAGTTGTTTTAGTGGTTGGAGACGGCTCTTTGGGTTTTCATGTCCCTGAACTAGATACATCAGTAAGACATGATTTGCCGGTTACAATTGTTGTTGGAAATAATAGTTTGTGGGGAATTGACTATTGGATACAGAAAGGTCTATATAATAGAGATGTATGGACAAAATTAGATCAAACTAATTATGAACTTATTGCTAAAGGCTTTGGAGCCAATGGAGTAATTGTGGATAATCCATTAGATCTAAAAAAAGAAATTCAGAAGTCGTTAAATTCAAATAAAATTTCATTGATTAATTCTATTGTAAAAAAAATATCTAGCCCTGTTGCAGATGCAGCTGTTACTAGAAAGTTAGGAACTCACGGATAATGCCTTTTTTTGATCAAAATGACCTAGAGCCTAAAGAGATTCACCCTGGAATTAAAGTTAGGATAATGTGGGGAGAAAAAATAATGATGATGCTAGTTGATATATCTCCTCATGCTGAAGTTCCGACTCATACCCACCCAAATGAGCAAGCAGGTAGAGTTTTATCTGGCTCATTTAAATTGATAGTTGATGGCGAAGAAAGGCTATTGAAGGAAGGTGATCACTACTTAATACCTCCTAATGTTCCCCATAGTGCTCATGGAAATGATTCCAATTCACTTGCTCTGGATATATTTTCTCCGCCAAGAGAAGATTATAAAAAACTCTAACTATTTTTTGGTTTCCCAAAAGATTTCGCCAATTTCCTCTAGAGCGGCTTTGAATTCTTTTGCCTTAGCCAAGTCGACATTTACTTTTACAAAGGATCCTAGTTTGCAAGCATTCCAAACTTTTTCATGAAGATCAGGGTATTTTTCTAAATGCTCTGGCTTAAAGTAGTCTGTCCATATAATCAATATGTCATCCTTTGCTTTTTTAGCATGCACTTCTTTTGCATTCACAAATCTAGCCATAGAGTTTCCAAGAGAAGGAGAAGGGCCTGATGAAAAGTCTAATTCCTCAAGTAGTTCTGTCATCCTTATAACAGTTTGAGCTGCTTGAATTGCATCATTGGGATCATAAATTCCACACGGAATATCGCAATGGGCATAAACTTTGTCAGATTTTTTGAGGTAGTTTTTAATTCTATTTGAACTTATCATAATAATTACTCCTAGAGTTGATATTTATAATTTAATTATCTGAGATTTTTTACAAATGTAAAGGAATTTATGAATATTTTTAAAAGCATTATATTTCAAAAAAACTTAATAATAGAAAATAGCATGAACCCTTCATTATTAGAAGGCGATGAAATTTTGTTAAAAAAAATATTTTTTAAATATGCACCTAATAGATTTGATATTGTAAAAGTAAATCTAGGTAAATTGAGCTACATCAAGAGGGTAATTGGGTTACCTAATGAAAATTTAAAACTGAATAATAATATAGTTTACATAAATAATAAGGAGTTAGTAGAAAAATATGAATTTATTGAAACAGAATATTCTCCTTTAGAAATTAGCTTAGGAAATAAGGAAATTTTCTTGATGGGGGACAATAGAATTGATTCAATAGACAGCAGAAAATTAGGTCCATTTGAATTGAAAGACGTAGTAGGAATTTTTTAGTTAGTAATTAATTTAGCCGCTTTTCTTCCGCTAATTACAGCACTTTCCATAGTTGATGGCCATGAAGTGTCTGTCCAGTCTCCAGCAAAAAATAAATTAATAAATGGAGTATTTAAATTCCTCTTGCTAGATGAATTATCAATACATCTAAAGGTTGCATTAGGTTGTTTTACTATGCAATATTTTTTTAAATCATCAGGTTTTATATGAGGAAATAATGAGATTATTTCATTCAGAAACGATTTTTTTAAATAAGATTTATTTTTATCTATCCATTCCCATGCTGCACTTTGAGATATGACTATATGGTTATCTTTTTTATTATGGTTCCTAGAAACGTTAAATATCCATTGAATTTTACTGCCTGCTAATGCTATATATCTTTCCTTAATAACTGGTTTTTTGAACCAAAAGTGTATTCCAATAATTGGAGCTGTTTCGAGAGGAATGCTATTGGTTTTAATATTTGAATCAGATAATAATTTTATTGCTGCACTTTGGGATGTAGATATTATGAAATTATCAGCCCTAATGATATCCCCGCTAGATAGTTTAACCCCAACTAATTTTTTATCTATTGAAATGAAACTTTCTACATTTGTTTTTTTAAAAATTCTTGATGAGCTACCTTCTATAATTCTTTCAATGGATTTCCAAAACGAAGATAAATTTGTGCTAGGCAAACCAAGATAGAGTTTATCTTTTCCAAAAAAACTTCTTTTAATCACAGATAGCGCCGCATTTGTTTCAATAACTTCTAAATTATCATTAAGTGCAGGCTTTATAATTAATTCCCAAAAACATTTGATTGATTTAGAATTTTGTTTGTTCTTATTAAGCCAGTCCCCAAAGTTTTTTTCTTTAAAATTTGTATTATCTATATCTGTAAATTTTATTTTTATCAACGTAATTAGTAGGTAATATTTTTCAATAAGGTGTAAATGTTTATATCTTATTAATGAGAAGAAAAGGCCCAAGATTGATTTAAAATATTTAGAGCCAAGATATGAAGTCTTCCCTCCATAAATTACAGGAACTTGAAAATTATTGATTTTAATTATTTTATTTTCAGAATCTATATCATTTATTAAATCAAGAAACTCGGTGCAAGCACCTACAATAACATGCTGTCCGTTATCTACTATTTCGCCTGTTTTTTGATCTTCAAATGAAAAAGCTCTTCCTCCCAGGAAAGCTGATTTCTCTAGAAGCAAAACTTTTAACCCTTTTTTGTTGAGAGCAACTAATGAAGATAGCCCAGATATTCCTCCTCCTACAATAACAACATCATATTTTTTTGAATTTTTATTCAAGGTATGTTTTTTTCTTTGCTAGATTAAGGCCAAATAAGTACATA
>JAYZIQ010000031.1:0-15350 GCA_036165455.1 Chloroflexota bacterium
GATTGTTCTAGCTATTAACTGCATTAATAAAAGGAGAAAAAATGGCAACTAGAAGAGAACAGAAAAGAGCCCTAGGCAAACATACAAGCTGGGAGACAACCGAAGGTGCAGCAAGAGCACCTCACAGATCTATGATGAAAGCAATGGGTCTAACTGACGAAAATATTAACGCCCCTTTCGTGGGAATTGCCTCTACTCACAATGAGGTTACTCCTTGCAATGCAGGTATAGAGCCTCTTGCAGAACAAATTAAAAGAGGGGTTTTCGCTGCACAAGGTACTCCTTTTGTTTTTGGAACTATAACAGTTAGTGATGCCATTTCTATGAATACTGTTGGAATGAAAGGATCTTTAGTTAGCCGTGAAGTTATAGCTGATTCTATTGAAACAGTTGTATTTGCTGAGAGATTTGATGGTTTAGTTGCAGTAGCAGGTTGTGATAAGAGCTTGCCTGGAGCCATGATGGCAATTGCAAGATTAAATGTTCCTTCTGTATTTGTTTATGGTGGATCAATATTGCCAGGAAATCTTAATGGGAAAACAATTCAAATTCAAGATGTTTTTGAGGCAGTTGGAAAGCATCAAAAAGGAGATTTATCTGATAATGAATTGTACCAAATAGAATCTAGGGCATGCCCAGGACCTGGTTCCTGCGGAGGCATGTTTACAGCAAACACTATGTCTTCAGTAGGAGAAGCCTTAGGCCTAAGCCTGCCAGGCTCAGCTTCTGAGCCAGCAGTGGATCAAAGAAAATCTGCATCTAGCAGAAAAGCTGGTGAAGCTGTTTTAAACCTTCTAAGAAAAGACATAAGGCCTTCAGACATACTGACAAAAAAGGCTTTTGAAAATGCAGTAACAGTAGTAACAGCTATGGGTGGATCAACTAATACAGCGTTGCACTTACCAGCAATAGCTCATGAGATGGGTGTAGATCTATCTCTAGAAGATATTCATGATATATCTATGAGGACTCCGCATTTAGCAGATATGAAACCAGGCGGAAAATATATTATGTACGATTTAGATAATGTGGGTGGTGTTCCATTAGTAATGAAAAGGTTATTTAAGCTTGGTCTTATTCATGGAGATTGCATGACAGTTACAGGGAAAACTGTAGAAGAAAATCTTACAGAAATTGAAGATAATGACACCGAAGATGATGTAGTGAGATTGCCAAATAATCCTATTAGTAATACTGGAGGCTTAGTTATATTACATGGAAATCTGGCTCCTGAAGGCGCAGTACTTAAAGTTGCAGGCCATAACTATGGAAAATCATGGTCTGGCCCAGCAAGAGTATTCAATCAAGAAGAAGAATGTATGGAATCTCTAAAAAAACATGAGATCAAGGAAGGTGATTTTGTAGTAATTAGATATGAAGGACCCAAAGGTGGGCCAGGAATGAGAGAGATGCTATCAATCACTAGCGCTATTGTGGGACAAGGCCTAGGAGATAAAGTGTTTTTAATGACTGATGGAAGGTTTTCTGGAGCATCACATGGACCAATGATTGGCCATGTTGGCCCTGAAGCAGCAGTTGGAGGACCTATTGCTGCAGTAGAAAATGGAGATGAAATAGAAATTAATCTAGAGTCTTTTGAATTAAATATAAAAATATCTGAAAAAGAAATTGAAGAACGATTAAGCAAGATAGATAAACATGTTCCTTTGTATAAAACTGGGGTTCTTGGCAAATACACCAAACTCGTTCAGCCTGCTTCAAAAGGTGCAGTTACTGGCTAGCTAGCGACCAACTAGCTTCTTAATCCAGCCCTTCTTTCTTGGTGATGAGCTATTAGACCCGTTTAATTTAGGGGGTTGGGTAGAAGGAGACATTTCGGTTCTTTTAGAATTTGATTTTACTTTACTCCTGCTATAGGACTTATTGTTTCGTGATTTATAACTACTTTTTCTAACTGCTGAGGACTTTGAAGGGACTCTTTTCTTGGGTTTTTTATTTTCTCCTTCAGGAGAGGATAATTCATCAGTAACCTCTTGCTTGTTATATGCCACTGATGCTTTCTTAACATCTGACTTAGTCATCCATAAACTAGAAAAGAAAGTCTTGTTTAATTTAATATGCAAATCTGCAATTCTAGCAGTTTCAGGAGAAATATTAGTATCAAATGCTGCAATTTCAACATGCCTACCTTGGTCCTTTGCTGCCTGCAGTGCTGGATAAAAATCTCCATCTCCGCTTACTAAAATAGCTGAATCATAAAGATCTTCGTAGGCATTCTTCAATATGTCCACACCTATCATCATATCAACGCCCTTTTCTACCATTGCGTCCCCTCTTTGCTTAACAATACCTAATTTAACTTCAAGATAAGGAATTTCATATAAAGCAGAAAGGAATTTCTCCTGCTCTTCTGCGCCTTTCCCATTTTCTTGTTTAATGTTGTAGTAATATGTTCTTACTAACTCTCTGTCCCCTGCTAGTTTCTCAGCAAATTTCCCGAATTTAATATCATTCCTTGAAAAATGCTGGTTTAACACGTGGTATAGATTACTGCCGTCTATAAACACCATTACTCTTTCTTTTTTTATTTGAGATTCTGATTCTGACATAATAACTCCAAGCCCCTAAGACTTATTTGATGAAAATATAAATAAATAATATTGTTTATTATAAATCAATTCATGTATTAGATTACAGTATTTAAGCACACAAAAAATATAAAAATGAAGAACATAGCAGATTTCATACCAGCTTTCGAGTGCAATATTGATATGCCAAACGGCCTTCAATGGTTTAATGACGATCTTTTCGTTATCGACCAAAAAACTGATAATGTTTTCGTTTTGGATCATAAAGGGGCAATCAAAAAAAATATCCCAACAATTTGTGAAAATGGATCTGGAATTACTATTGGGGGCGGCTTTATGTGGCTTGGCTCAAATGGTCGCACTGATGCACGTACATTCAGAGGCACAGATACGCACATGAATTGGATTTTAAAAGTTAATCTAGACTCTGGAAAAATAGTTTCTAGGTTCCCTACTCCCGACGGAGGGGGTATTCATGGGCTTGAGTGGGATCAGGGCAAATTATGGATTACTGCTTTTAACCCTACAGCTTTGATTTTAGTAGATCCTGACTCATTCAAAGAATTGTTTAAATTTAATATTGACCAATCTCCTCATGGACTTGCCATAGAAGGAGAATCAATCTGGTGCTCAGATAGAGTAGATAGAAATATTATAAAATATAATAAATCTACGGGTGAAAAGTTAGAACAAATTAACGTACCAAAAGATGGGCCAGACCCTCATGGACTTTCTATAATTGACGGGAACCTTTGGTATTCAGATGCTGCTTTTCCAAATCCAGTAAGACCTTATCCAGAAATAGGTTTCATAAAAAATTAATAATGAAAATTCTTGATACACATCATCACTTATGGGACCTCTCTTTAAGATCTTACGATTGGATAAAAGATTTGCCAGCAACAGAATCTGAAAAAATTAATAAGAATTTTCTTTACGAGGATTTAATAAAAGAAATTGAGAAATGTGAAGTGCAAAATACTATTTGCGTCCAAGCTCATCAGTCTGAAGATGAAGCTGAATGGCTACTTAATATAGCTAACAAATCTCAGATAATAAAAGGAATTGTTGGATGGATTGATCTTAAAAGTCCAGAAATTGAGAAAAAACTAGATAAATTCCAGAAAAATGAGAAATTTGTTGGGATAAGGCATGTTTGGCATGACGAAAAAGATGAGGGATGGATTATGGATGATGATGTTTTAAGAGGATTAAAAATTCTTTCAGAAAGAAAGGTCAATTTTGATTTTTTAGTGAGGCCTAATCATTTGAGATATATAAAACAAGTGTATGAAAAAATACCTAACCTAAATGGTGTAATTGATCATATTGCTAAGCCAGAAATACCAACAAATAAATTTGAACCGTGGGCAAGCGACATTAACGAGCTTTCAAAAATAAATAATCTGCACTGTAAAGTTTCTGGAATTATTGAAGAGACGAGCAGTGATCAGGACTTAAATAATATACATTTGTATTCTTCTCATGTCATTAATTCTTTTGGTAAAAAAAGAATAATGTACGGGAGTAATTGGCCTGTATGCTTAACTAAAAATTCTTATCAATATGTTTTGAATTTGGCAAAAAAAATAACTGATAATTTTTCTTCTTCTGAAAAAGAAGATTTTTTCTTTAATAACGGTTCTAATTTTTATAATATTTAAATTTCATTTGTCTTAGGGTCAAATGAAGGGTTTCCCAAAGGATAAAGATTTCTTTTTATATTTTTAAAACTTAAATTTTTCAAATCTGCAGTTGTTGTACCTTTTGTGTTCACTAAAAATGTTTTGGCTGCAAAAGGATCATAAGCTGGCCTAGGGAGTATAACCCCCCTTGTTGTAATCAGTTTCTTGTTAGATGGATCTATTCCAATATGAGTGATTTGGCCAATACTTTGTGGAGGCTGCCTTAACGAAGTTAAAATGATTGAGCCTCCGTTTTGAGTTTCAAATAATACTGTTGGTCCTTGGTTGTATTTTGTGTAACCTCCATGCCTAACTTCACTATCTTCCCATGTTCCATCAGTTATATTCATTACTTTCCCCTCTAATTCAACAGGCGCTCCATGCTGATCATCAACTTTACCACCAATTCTTAATCTAACATCTGAACCTATTCCAGATTCAATACACTTATAGACTGACTCTGGGTCAAAAAATACAGTGCAGTAATTTCCTACATTCTGCCGGACTATTTCATGCAAAAGAAAAGTTGAATCTGCAGAACTACCTCCGCCTGTATTATCCCCAACGTCATTAAGAACAACTGGAAATTCTTTAGATTCCTTAGCTATTTTCACAGCATCTTCTACTTCATATGCATCTAAATTGTACTTTTCCTTATTTTCCCAAGCTCTAGAAGAAACCCATTCACACTTTTCCCTGGAAAGCTCAGAATTATCATTTGTATAAACAATGAAAGAGGCACCAAGCTCAGGAACATCAGCAAATTGAAACCCTAGTGCAAAACTTGCAGATGCTACTAGAGGGTTATTGGACAAAGATTCCATATCTTCTATTATTTTAGATACAGGCTCTTCAAACGTATTTTGTTTAGTCATGTTTATCATCATAGGAGGGGCAATAAAAGTGCCAGTCGGTTTTAATTCATTTTTCAATATCTGATCCATTAATTTTGCAGCCTCTACCCCTCTATCATAAGTATCTAAATGGGGGCATGTCCTAAAAACAACTAATATATCTGCATTTTCAAACATCTTAGTAGAAATATTTGCATGCTTATCTAAAGTACAAATTATTGGAAATTCAGGCCCCATCTTATTTCTTAATCTAAACAAAACTTCCCCGTCTACATCAAGATATTCTTCAGATACTGTTGCTCCATGGAGATTAATTATTAAGCCATCCATTTCATCTTTATTTATTTCATTGACTATTCTATTTGCAATATAATCAAAAGCAGATTTTTCGACAGTTCCAGAAGGTGTCGCTATGCCACAAAATTTTGGAATAAAAGTATTGCCCTGCCTCTCTATCTCATCAATAGAACCACTAAGTTCATGATTTCCGCCTCTAAAATGATCAACTATGTGATCCCCGTGCAGAAAATCACCAAAAGAAGGGTCCTTAAAATTTTCTAATGGTGTGGTTTTCTTTATAAAATTATTTGACTCATGCATAAAGCATGTCAAGCCAATTTTCATACTAACCCCTTCCAATAAAAGGCATTTTGGTTGCCATTATTGTAATAAACTGAACATTAGTTTCTAATGGAAAATTAGAAATATTTACAACGACTTCTGCAACATGGTTTACATCAAAAGTAGGTTCTACAATAGTTGATCCATTAGCTTGAGGTACTCCATTCTTCATTCTTTCTGTCATATCTGTAGCAGCATTACCAATATCTATTTGGCTACATGCAATATTATATTTTCTTCCATCTAAAGAAATAGATTTTGTTAATCCACTGACGCCATGCTTAGTGGCTGTATAAGGAGCCGAGTCTGGCCTAGGCGCATATGCAGAAATTGAACCATTATTAATAATTCTGCCCCCCATAGGATTTTGATTTTTCATAATCTTTATTGCCTCTTGAGAGCACAAGAAAGTTCCGGTTAAATTTGCATCAACTACATTTTGCCAATCATCATAAGTCAGATCTTCAATAAGTTTTTTAGGAGCTCCGCCACCAGCATTATTAAAAAGGACATCTAACCTACCAAATTCACTAATAGTTTTTTGAAAAAGATTTTTTACAGATTCAGGATTTCCTACATCACAGGTTACCCCCAAAATTTTTGAGCTACCACCGTTCTCTTTAACTGTTTGCATAAGAGGATCTTCTCTTCTGCCAGAAATTACTACCGAATAGCCATCATTTAAAAGGGCTATTGCAGATGCTTTTCCAATGCCAGACCCTCCTCCCGTAACTATTGCAACTTTTCCATTATCTTTTGTCATGCTATCTCCAGAATAAATTTGTACCAAACTAATTTATATAAATAATATTGCATTAAAAACTTTTCTGCTAGAAGATTAAAATAACGAGGTGAAATATGAGCAAAAAACTTAAAGCATTAGTTCTAAATAGTAAATTCTTGAACCTTTCTATTGATGACTTGAAATCAAACACAAATGTACCTATTGAGTGGAAAGTAATTGATTCTTCTGAAAAAGAAGAAATAAGAAAACTTCTGCCAGATTTTAATATTTTAGTTTCAACATCTATGGATATTTCCTGGAAAAATGAATCTAAAAATTTGGAAGCAATTTTTATGCCTGGTGCAGGCTGGGACAAAATCTCTCCTGAAGCTGTACCAGAAGGGTGTGTTGTCACTAACAGCTATGAACATGAAGTTGGAATAGCGGAGTATGTTTTAATGTCAATGATTGCGCTAGATCGAGAATTAATTAATTCTCATAATACTTTCATCGAAAATAACTGGGATTATTGGCCAGCCAGATTTGGTCCTTTTAAAGAATTAACTGGAAGAAATGTAACTGTAATAGGCCTCGGGAGAATAGGCAAAAAAGTTCTTGAACTAACTAAAGTTTTCGGAATGAATAATTATGCTGTAGAAGAATTTGATGTTAAGGAAGAGGTTGTAAGTGATCTTAAAATAACAGAGGTAGTAAAACCAAAAGATATGACAAAATTAATTTCAATTTCAGACTTTGTGGTCGTATGTGTCCCATACATTGAATCTACGAAAGGTTTGATAGGAGAGAAAGAAATATATTCTATGAAAAATGATGCATTTATAATTAATCCTGCTAGAGGACCCATAATAAAGGATGAGCACCTCTATAATGCATTAAAATCTAATAGGATCGCTGGAGCCTGCCTTGATACTTGGTATACATACCCTAAGGGCGCATCAGATAACCCGAAGCCATCAGAATACCCTTTCAATGAATTAAAAAATGTAATCCTAACCCCGCATATCTGTGGCTCAACATATGGGACAGCTTCAAGAAGAATGAAAATAGTTGCAGAAAATATTAACAATTTTTATAACGATAAGCCTCTGATTAATGTAGTAGAAGAATTATCGAAAATGTAATTATTTCGAATTGAATAATTCAAACATTACTATCGAGGCAGCAACAGAAGCATTTAAAGATTCTATCTTATCCTTCTCAATAGTAATTTCAGTAAATATATCAATCTGAGATTCAACTTTCTTGGATATCCCATCATGCTCTGAACCAATGACAATCCCAACTCTTTCAGAGAATTTATGATCCTTAATGGACCTGCCTGCACCAGACTTTAAGCCAACTGTCCAAAAATCAAATTTTTTTAATTTATTTATAAAATTTGAGATGTTTGTAACCCTGATTATATTTAGGCTATGAATGGCGCCTGATGATGCCCTAATTGAACCTGAAGTAATCCCTACAGATCTTTTCTTTGGTATAACTATGTAGTCTATTCCAAAAGCAAGGGCAGATCTCGAAATTGCTCCAAAGTTATGAGGGTCTTGTATTCCATCAAGGATAAGCAATCTTATTTGTGGAATATCTCCACTTAAAATGTCCCATAATTTTTTTTCAGGGAAATACCCCTCAGAAACTAAATAAGCTAATATTCCTTGATGCCTTCCTGTATGGCTAATTTTATTTAGCTCAGATTCATCTATAATTTCAATTGGAATATTAAATTTTCTAGCTGTATTTAACAATTCATTTATAGAATTTGAATTACTACTACTAGCACTAGCTACAATTTTCTCTATACTAGAAGGGGTTTTTAGAGATTCTGCAACAGATCTCCTGCCTTCAGATAATGGATCTTTGTTCATTTTTGATGTTCTGCTTGGCATTATTTAAAAAAAAGATACTTAAAATTCATTTTAATTGTTTTTCATCACTGCTAGGATAACTTTTAATACAATAATAATCTAAATAATTATATGAAAAGCAACTTAGCTTTAAAAATAAAATATAAATTGCTGATTGCAATTTCCAGTTTACTTATTATAGCCTGTCAGTCTTCTGGGCTATCTGGGTCATCAATTCTCTACATTTCTGAGAAAGATGGCAATCCGGAGATTTATTCTATGGATAAGAACGGAAATAATCATATGAGGCTTACAAATAGCTCAAAAGAAGAAAGTAGCCCTAAACTTTCTCCTGACGGAAACAGCATCTCTTTTTTATCTACAAAAAATTCTATTAAAGAACTTAGAATGATGGATTTCGAAGGAAACCAAGAAAAATTATTAAGTAGAAAAGGAGAGTCAGTAGAAGATTTTTTCTGGTCACCAGATTCTACAAAAATTGCATACAAAGGGAAAAATTCTGATGGCCAACATGATATTAATGTTTACAGCATTAATGACGAATCAATTAATGAGGTCACAAATAATACTGCAATTGAAAAATTAGGCAATTGGTCTCCAGATGGAGAATGGATAGTATATTCAGTAATAAAAACTGATCAAATTTTAGATAGCGGGGATAAAAGGGTTGGGATATTTAAAAAAAATCCTCAAGGTGTAGACGAAGTTAGATTAACAGAAAATTTTGAAGATCATAATCCTATGTGGTCTCCAGATGGAAAAAATATAGCATTTCTTTCAACAAGAGGAGGTGATGATATAGATATTTATGTGATTAATGCCGAGACTAAGGAAGAAACAAACGTTACTGTTAGCCAAGGTAATGATTATGATTACAATTGGTCTCCAGATGGAAAGAGAATTGTGTTTATATCTGAAAGAGAAGAAAATCCTGAAATTTTTGTAGCAGACATTTCATTAAATGAAAAACCTATTAGATTAACAGACAATATTAGCACTGAGAGTTCTCCTATCTGGAAAGACGGAAAGATAATTTTTGTATCAGATTCTGATGGAGACACAGATATATATAGCATGACTCCATCTGATGGATCAGGTCAAAAAAGGTTAACTAATACTGATCAATCAGAGAGATCTCCGAGCTGGTAAAAAGGTGCGTAATTAATAAGATTTAACATTTTCGCAACAAATTTTGATCTAATCTGCTAATAATAGTAAACTTACTCCTTTCAGAGTCGAAAGGCGATTTGCATCTGCAAATTGCCAAATAAACTAAAAAGATGGAGGAGAAATGTTCTCTAAAAGAAATTCAATTTCTTTTATAGTAATCGCTTCGCTTATGTCTTTGATTATAGCTTGTGGATCAACTGAAACTGTTGAAGTTGTGGTTGAGAAAGAAGTAATTAAAGAAGTACCAGTGGAGAAGATTGTAAAAGAAACTGAGGTTGTTGAGAAAGAAGTTGTTAAGGAAAAAGTTGTAACTAAAGAAGTACAAGTTGCAGCTCCTGTAGAAGAAACCGTTGATCTTGTTTGGGGTAAAAAGAAGATTGAGGGTGTATTTGGACTTCGATGGCAAGGACCTTATCGAACATCTGCAGTTATAGACATGCAGGGTGTAGAAGAACCACTTTTCATATATAAAAATGGTACTCCTATGGAACCTTACACAGCAGACAGCTGGGATGTAAGCGCAGATGGTAAATACTTAAATATTAAAATAAAGAAGGGTATTGATTTCCAATCTCCAAAAGGATTTGAATCAGTAGACTTCGGTGAATTCGATGCGAATGATGTATGTTGGTACTTTAATAATGCTAACCCATCAGTAAACGCGGAGAGTACTGACCCTAACGGTGGTGACTATGCTGCTGTATTTGGTAACTGTGAAGTTGTTGACTCACACACACTAAAATGGGAATTAGTATCACCACTTTACTTCTGTTTCCCAATCTCTGACTTCGGTTGTTTGAGTGCCAGAATGGCTCCTCAATCTCAGAAGTCTTTCGATAAAATGGGATACGAATGGTCTAAATCTCACCACGTAGGTACTGGTCCTTATATTCAAGGAGCATGTATAGCTGGTGACAGATGTACTATTCACAAGGCCGGTGACAAACACTGGGCCGGAAATGCAGGATCTATAGACTCTATGACTCAGATCCAAGTTCCAGAAGTACAGACTAGAATAGCAATGCTAGAAAATGGAAGCATTGACATTGCCGACATGGACTTCAAGATGGTTCCAAGTCTTTTGGACAAAGGTCTTGATTTCGTAGAAACAATGCCAGGTTCATACGTTAACCAGTCAATTATTTGGTCTGGTAACCTATGGGAAGAAGTTCATTCACGAACAGGGGAAGCTTTGAACCCTTGGGATGCACCTTCTTATGCTAAAGACTATCCTTGGATAGGAGACCCATGGCAAACTGTATACCCAGAAAAGGTTGTCTACACAGATACTGACAACCCAGCAGGTATGACTGACATGGAACAAGCAAGACTAGTAAGACTTGCTCTTAGTATTGCAATCGATAGAAATGCAATTAACAAAAACTTGCTAAACGATCTTGGACTTCCAATATACTCAGAGTATATGGGTCCTGAATACCCAGGTTGGGATGCAAGTAGAGAAACAGGTTGTTGGGACGTTGGTGACATCGGTACTGGTACTGGTGTAACTAAAGCTCCTACAAAGCACACATGTGAAGGTACAGAAACTGTACTTGGCGCCAATGGTATCCCTTGGGAATTACCAAATGGTGGTGGAGACATGGCATTAGCTGGAGAGCTACTTGATAAAGCAGGATACCCTGCAGATTCAAGTGGTAAAAGAACTAGCTTTGGAGATGAATTAGTTCTTCAGAGTTATGTAGCAGAAACTGGTGAAGTATCACTAGAAGTTGCTGACACAGTTATGTCTAGCTGGACACAACTTGGATTAACAATTAGTGGTTTAGAAGAAGACTACGGTGGAGTAATTAGCCCTCGAATGAGAAGGAGAGAGCAATTGCTACCAGTATTAAAGAATGGTGACGTTCACTCGAACTCTTACCCTCTTGACTGGCCTCTACCTACAGTTGACTCTTCATCTTCAAGGCCAGGATGGGGTCCTGGATTCGAATCACCAGCACAAGCGTACTGGTTGTTCCAAATCCTACCTGAAAAAGATCCTGCTAAAAGAGGTGAAATGCACTTAATGGGTGTTGACTACAGTATGTTCTGGCAGCAATATGGTGGAATATACATGATACCTAAGGGTGTTGTTGGACAGAGTGGCATAACATGGGATGGTTGGATTTCTCACTATGCAAACACTTCTGCTCCTCAGTTTATAAAAGTTCCTAGCGGTTACAACGGTGCTGGTGCAGTATACGTTAAGTAACTAAATACTAGGTCTTTTAATTAAGACGCTGAATATGAAGAGCCCCGACTATCGGGGCTCTTCTATTTTTGTCTGATAAGCTAAATCTTATTAAAATGAAATTATGAAAATAATTAGATTCGCTGCATTATTCATTATTGGGATAGTTGCACTAACAATATTGGCTAACTACATTGGGATTTATGTGGCTTTTGTTTTTGGATTAGGAATAGTGATTTTAGTTATAAGGCAAGACTTAAAAGATAGGAAAGTTAATAAAGAAGAATGAATTTAAAGCCTATATATATATCATTTTTAATTATTTGCATTGTTGCATTCTTAGTATTTGGCTGGAATGGGATATTAATAATTTTAGGTCTTCTATTAGCAATATACTTAACTTCAACACTTACTCGTTTTTATCTGAGAAGAAAATTTAATAATTTTTTAAATGAAATTAATAAAATGAATTCAGACTTGCACAAAGAAAGCTCACTCAAAAAGACTGAAGATGAATTATTAACTGAAAATCTTTTAGATAATGAGAATGAAAAAGAAAAAGTTTATAAACCATTAAAGAGCAAAGAAGAATGAACCCAATATTATTAACATCAATAGCAATAGCAATTATTGGAACTTTTATAATGAATGTTATTTTTACTATTTTTCTTAGATTTATTTTAGATGTTTCCTTGAATGGTTTTCTAATAACACTTTTATCAATAGTTATATCAGTATTATTTGGATTAAGATTTTACAAAAATAATATGCCTAAAATAACAATGGAAAAACCGAAGGAGTCCGAATCAAATAAGAATAGGTAAGTTAATTAATCTATATTCTTAATTTCGGCATCGCATATTTGAGTTATTAATTCTTCTGATTCAGGGCTCAAAGGTGTGTTTCTTGTCTCATACCCTCCCTCTTCATATGCAATTGCAGTTGGAAGATAACCATGTATCCCATTTGTATAACCTGATAAAACTATTTTCTTATTAGGATTCAAGGATTTAATTTTATTTCCATATTCTATAAAAGGCTCTAAAGGGATGCCTTGAAGCACTATATCCCCTATTTTTATAGTTTGTATCCAAATATTTACTTTTCCATCCTTTGATCTTAGAGAGTTTCTTCTTGTAAAGTTAGCTCTTTTTGATTTAGATACCATCTTTTTTATCTCTTCTTGATTTCCTGATTCTCTAGCTTTTTTTAATTCCTCTAATGCAAGCTCAAAAACTTTAGAAGCCTCTTCGTATGATGGAAAATCTAAAGTTGGAAGATCTACATATGTATTGCTAATAACTAAATCATCGTTAGGGGTATTAACTGGAACATCTTCATACATGCCTAAATCTGCTCCTGCAGGAATAATTTCTACTAATTTTTCCTCTCTTTCAAAGGGATCTATAGACAATCTTACTTTTGAAGCCTCAAGCCCAAGCAATTTTCCTGCTTTTCTGGCTGCTTCAACCTCGCCAACAAATGTGTGAACTGGGCCTTGATTGCCAGCATATCCTTGAAAAAATATGCATCGTCCTCCTACTATCTCTTCTACGGTCTTTCTCATGTGCCCTGGATAATCCGGTGATATGAGTCTATTATCTGGGCCTAATATATGCGGGTGGCACGCATATCCTACTATTGTTGCAACCGGAGTGCCATCAGCAGCATCAAAACCTATTACATCTACTGAGTGATCAACAGGTCCATCCCAATTTCTTCCTGTAAAGAGAGCTCCATTTTTATCGGCAGGCCTTCTATTAATATTAATATCTGATCTTCCATTTCCATATGAAACGTTGCAATCTACTACTGAATTTACCGCTTCATCTATAGCTCTAGATATTTTTTCAGGAAAAGAATCATAATATGGATTAATTAGCTCTATACCTTCTGTAATCCATCCAGCGCCATTTAAATTATCTTTACCGTATGGAGGCCCTGCATGGGTGTGACTCAGACATATCCTGATATTCTCTCTTGGAATGTCTAAAGAAGATACCACTGCATCTCTAACCATTCCATCTATTTCTTCACTCATACTGCATAAGTCGAAATCGAGAATAACCACTTTATTTTCAGATGATTCGCTTTCCAAATACATAGCATAACAATACATAGGCATATCTATTCCTTCTGCGACTTGATGGGCAGATGATCCCCAGTTTGCATGCGGCATCCCAATGGGAGGTGTTATGTCTACTCTCGATGTTCCTACTTTTATCATATTTTCTCCTTAATAAGATATTTTCAATCTAATTTTTTTATCTCTGAATCACAAATATCAAGTATTAACTCTTCTGATTCAGGGCTCAGAGGCGTGGTTCTTGTCTCATACCCTCCCTCTTCGTAAGCATTAGCAGTAGGAAGGTAGCCAAGCCAACCATTTGTATAACCTGACCAAAATATTTTTTTATCTGGGTTTAGTGACTTAATCTTATTGCTAAACTCCATAAAAGGCTCTAACGGCAACCCTTGGAAAATTATATCGCCTATCTTTATAGTTTGTATCCAAATATTTACTTTTCCTCCTTCAGATATCTGAGTAAGTTTCCTTGTAAAGTTAGTTCTTTTTACTTTAGATACCATCTTTTTTATCTCTTCTTGATTTCCTGATTCTCTAGCTTTTTTTAATTCCTCTAATGCAAGCTCATAGACTTGAGAAGCTTCTTCGTATGATGGAAAATCCAAAGCAGGAAGGTCAACATAAGTATTTATTATCTCAAGATCATCATTAGGTTTGCTGACGGGAACATCTTCATACATGCCTAAATCTGCTCCTGCAGGAATAATTTCTACTAATTTTTCCTCTCTTTCAAAGGGATCTATAGACAATCTTACTTTTGAAGCCTCAAGCCCAAGTATCTTTCCTGCTTTTCTTGCTACCTCAACTTCACCTACAAATCCGTGAATTGGGCCTTGATTGCCAGCTGCCCCTTGCAGAAATATGCATCTTCCGCCTACTATCTCTTCTACGGTCTTTCTCATGTGTCCTGGATAATCCGGTGATAATAATCTATTTTCTGGGCCTAAAATCGTTGGATGGCACGCATATCCTACTATTGTTGCAACCGGAGTGCCATCAGCAGCATCAAAACCTATTACATCTACCGAATGATTAACTACTCCGTCCCAATTTCTTCCCGTAAATAGAGCTCCATTTTTATCGGCAGGCCTTCTATTAATATTAATATCTGATCTTCCATTTCCATATGAAACGTTGCAATCTACTACTTTACTTACAGCTTCATCTATAGCTCTAGAAATTTTCTCAGGAAAAGAATCATAATATGGATTAATTAACTCTACACCTTCTGTAATCCAACCTCCTCCAGAAGAATCATCTCTGCCGTACGGAGGCCCTGCATGAGTGTGACTTACGCTTATTCTAATATTCTCTCTAGGGATATCTAAACTGGAAATTACTGCGTCCCTAACCATACTATCTATATCGTCATCTATTATGCATAAGTCAAAATCTAGAATAACCACTTTATTTTTTGACGATTCACTTTCTAAATACATCACATAGCAATACATGGGCATATCTATTCCTTCTGCAACTTGATGGGTAGATGAGCCCCAGTTGGCATGAGATATGCCAATAGGAGGGGTTATGTCTACTCTAGATGTTCCTATTTTTAGCATTTTTTCTCCTTACTAAAATATATTT
>JAYZIQ010000032.1:0-8164 GCA_036165455.1 Chloroflexota bacterium
AATCTGGGACGTAAAGTTCTCTAGGGTCGTTATGAAGTTGCACTAATAAGAAAATAATTAAAGTTGCACCAATTATAGAAACAATTGAAGAAACTAACCTTTGTGATAAAAATCTTGCCATACTATATTCCTGCTAAATTCACTTTCATTTCTTTTGTAGCAATACTCCATGGTGTTTCTACAACCCAATGGTCCTTCTTGCCGACCTGTACTAAAGGAGGTCTATTATTTGCATATTCATGCTTTGCATCTACTTTTAATGGAGTTCTAGTTTGAAAAACATCTCCTGAAGGAGGGTTAATAGGAGACACAACCTCTCCAGGTAAAACAAGTTCATCTCTATCAATATCAGGATGGCTTGGTAATGCTGCAGACATAAGAGCATTTGTATATATGTGCTGAGGATTATTAAATACTGTCTCTGTATCACCCATTTCTTGGATAACACCTAAGTACATGACTGCAGTTCTATGACACATATATCTTACTGTTGCGAGATTATGTGCAATTAAGACATATGCTAAATCATGCTCATTCTGCAAATCTACCAACAAATTCATTATTTGAGCTCTAATTGAAACATCAAGAGCTGATACAGGCTCATCAAGAATAATTAATTTAGGGTTCAAAGCAAGTGCTCTAGCTATTCCGATTCTTTGTCTCTGTCCTCCAGAGAATTCGTGAGGATAAAAATTTGATTGATACTCATTTAATCCTACCTCTTCAAGAAGATCCCCAACTCTTTTAGCAATTTGCTCCTTGGTCATTGTAGTAGCAATTTGAAGTGGTTCTCCAACTATATCTCTTACTCTCATTCTAGGGTTTAAAGATGCCCAAGGATCTTGAAAGACTGCCTGGACTGATTTTCTATATTCAACAAGCCCTGCTTTTGACATTAAAGCTACATCCTCACCTTGAAAATAAATTTCTCCAGCGGTTGGGTTTTCCAATTGCAATATTAATTTTCCAGTAGTAGTTTTACCACAACCAGACTCTCCAACTAACCCAAAAGTTTTACCTTTAGGCACATCAAAGCTCACATTATCCACAGCTTTCAGAAGATCAGTCTTGCCAATTATATCTTTTCCAAAAAATGATAATGCCTTATTAACCTCATAATGTTTTCTGAGATTACGAACTTGCACGATTGAATCTTTGGTTGATGTAGTGCAACCTAGCTCATTAGGCACAATACTTTTTGAATTTGTCTTTTTTTCTGTCTTTGCTGCCATAATATTCCTAATAATCCACTAAGTGAGCATATTTCTTAAAATCTTTTACCGAACTCTTAGATAATTGAACAAAATGATTTTTGGATACTTCTACCAGTTCAGGCCTAATTTTTGCGTCCTTTTCAGAAAACTTAAGAGTTGACCTAGGGGCAAAAGAATCCCCTTCTGGCAAATCCCATAGCGCGGGAGGCTGTCCTTCAATCTGAGTAAGTCTTCCAGTCTTTTGCTCTAATTTTGGAACAGATTCAATAAGGGCCTTAGTATATTCATGAAGAGGATTATTAAAAATAGTTCTGACATCTGCGCTCTCAACAATTCTTCCTGCATACATTACCGCAACCCTATCGCACATCTTTGCTACGATACCAAAATCATGAGTAATGAAGATTATGCCTACTCCTGTTTCTTCTTGAATTTGCTTCAAAAGCCTTAAGTATGCTCCCTGAATTGTTACATCTAGCGAAGTTGTCGGTTCGTCAGCAATGATTACTGATGGGTTTGAGGATATTCCAATAGCACCCACAACTCTCTGCCTCATGCCTCCTGACAATTGGTGAGGGTAATCTTTAGCTCGTTGATCTGCAGCGGGTATCCTAACTGACTTCAATGCATCAACAACTTTATCAAATAGGCTTTTGCCTTTTACTCCCTGATGTATCCTGATTCCTTCCCCAACTTGATCTTCAATTGAGAAACAAGGATTTAATGCGGTCATCGGATCTTGCAAAATTAATGATATCTCTCCGCCTCTAACTTCAGTCATATCCTTTTCAGATAATTTTAATAAATCTCTTCCATTAAGATTTACTTCTCCTGACACAATTTCTCCTGGAGGGCTAGGAACTAATCTCATCAGAGAAAGAGAGGTCACAGATTTCCCTGAACCAGATTCTCCTACTATTCCTAAAGTTTCACCTTTTTTTAAATCGAAACTAATTCCATCAACTGCTTTAACTGTTCCCCACTTTGTACTGAATTGGGTTTTCAGGTCTTTAACAGAAAGAACAACTTCATCTCTAACTGTTTTCCTTCCAAAGTCGGCAACTCTAGATGTTTTAGAAGATCGTTTAGATGTTTTCTTCGTGGCAGACTTTTTAGATTTAGTTGTCACTATAAATACTTCCTCTCTTCATATCTTCCGATTAGCGTGATTGTCATTACAATAATAGAATTAACAAAATAGTAACAAATTAATTTTAAGATGTCATTTAGTAAATATTTTAGTTATTTTTATGCCTTGGTATAAAGGAAATCTTCATACACATACTAATAAAAGTGACGGCGATAGTTCGCCTGAAGATGTAGTTAATTGGTACGAAAAAAACAAATATGATTTTCTTGTTTTAAGCGATCATAACCACCTCACTATATTAGAAAAAGACGATACTAATATTCTGCTTATTCCTGGAGAAGAAATTACATTAAACGTACCTTATTCTATTCATGTAAATGCAATTGGAATTAAAAAGGTTATTGAGCCTACAATAAGATCAAATAAAGCAAAAACTCTCCAAGCAAATATTGATAATATTATTACAGCCGGAGGTTTAGCAGAAATAAATCATCCTAACTTTAGATGGGCTCTATCTGAAAATGATTTAGTTCAAGTGCGAGGAGCTCATTTCTTAGAAGTTTTTAATGGTAATTTTAATACCCATAATTATGGCGGAGGTGGCAAAAAAAGTGTTGAAGGAATGTGGGATGAAATGTTGAGTAAAAAAATTCAAATTTGGGGAGTTGCAGTTGATGATTCACATCACTTTAAAGAAGAATTTGCTCCTAGCAGACATAATCCTGGCAGAGGATGGGTCGAAGTTTTTGCAGAAAATCTTTCAACAAATAGTATTTTAGAATCTATGAAAAATGGTAATTTCTATTTTTCTACTGGAGTAAAATTCAAAGAAATTATAATCGATAAAGAAAAAATTGAGCTAAAAATTATCGGAGATGATGTAAATGAAGGATTGGCAAATACTCTCATAACAGATTCAAAATATACCACCCAATTAGTTTCAAAAAATGGAGAAATAATTGAAGAAAGTCATGGAAAAAAGGTAAATTTCTCAATACCAAAAATTACAAATTCAGAAGACTACATATACTTTAGAACAAAGACAATATCTTCTACTGGATCTGTCGGCTGGACTCAGCCCTTATTCATCTAAATTTTATCCTCAAAATCAATTATGGCTGACTCGATTCCATTAAAAATTATATCTACTTCCTCTTTAGATATATTCAATGGAGGGCACATTGATATCTGATCTCCTGCTCTATATGAAAGTAAACCTCTTTCTTTAAGTAATTTTGGCATTATTCCATACAAATTATCTTCTTCAGGGAATTTTTCTTTAGTGACTTTATCCTTAACAATCTCCACAGTAGCCAAAAGACCTTTTCCTCCCCTAACATCTCCAACATATTTATATTTTTTCAATTCTTGGAGTCTATCAAATAAATATGAACCCATTTCTTTTGAATTCTCAACCATTTTCTGATCTTTCATTATTTTCAAATTTGCTAAGCCTGCTGCAGTAGATACTGGATGACCTCCAAAAGTAATTAAATGAGAGAAAGTCTCTTTTTTACCTCCCAAGAAAGCATTAGCAACTTTTTCTGTGGCTATTACAGCACCTAGAGGAGCATATCCACTAGTTAAAGCCTTAGCGGTAGTAGTTAGGTCAGGAGTTACACCCCAAACCATTGTTCCAAACCATTCTCCTAATCTTCCATATCCAGTAATTACTTCATCTGCAATCATTAATATTCCATATTTTTCTGTAACTTCTCTTATGCCTTGCCAATAAGAGTCTGGAGCTATATGTATTCCTGCTGATGTAGAGACCGGCTCTGCAATGAATGCAGCTATGGTTTCAGGGTCATTATGAATTATCGTATTCTCTAGCTCCTTAACCAACCAATCAGAAATTTCATCAGGAGACGGATTCCCTGGAATTGGAGGCCTATAAGCATCATAATTAGGAACATAAACGGTTCCAATCATTTCAGGTCCCATTGGATCAGAATAACTAGCTCTTCCTAAGCTTACCGCCATAGATGTAGAGCCATGATAAGAGAATCTTCTAGAAATCACCTTAAAAGCTTTTTGTTTTCCTGTTAAATGTTGGTATTTCTTTGCCATCTTAACAGCTGTCTCAACAGACTCTGAGCCACCACTAGTGAAAAAAATTCTACAATTCTTATCTTGATATAACTTTGCTACTTCTGCTGACAATTTAACGGTAGAAGGAGTTGTTGAGTAAGCAGGGGGGGAAGATATTGATGATATCTGCTTATAAACAGCATCTGCTATCTCCTGTTGTCCGTAACCAGAGCTTTTATACCATAAGCCTCCCATCATATCTAAGTACTTATCACCTTGAATATCTGTTACCCAGCATCCGTCACCTTCCTGATACATACTTAATCCATCTTTAACCCAATCATTTGTCTGCATTGCGTGCATAAAAAGATGATTGGAGGCCATAGAATTTAACTCTTCTATTTCTTCTCCTGTATATTTACTTTTTTCAGTCAAAACATGCTCCTAAATTAAGTACATCCTAATAATATAAAAAAATGATACAACATAAAACAAAAAATTATTGAGTTAATTGTAATTTATATTTATTATATTGAGGTTTTCAAATATCGTTCCCGAGTAGCTCAGCGGTAGAGCAGCTGACTGTTAATCAGCGGGTCATAGGTTCGAATCCTATCTCGGGAGCCATTGATTTTAAGTTTTATTTACTCATTCAATTAAAATATAGATTTAAATATAAAATACAGTTCTAATGGATACACAAATTCTAAAAAAAATCGAAGATTTTATATCATTAAATCAAAGTAAAAAAGAATATATATCAACTCATTGGAGTGAGATAATAAAATTACGCCTTGCTAATAAAAATCTAAATGAGATTATAGATGAATTGAAAAGTTCACATTATCTTGAGCACTATAGCTTGTTTAAATATACGGATAATTTTATAAAGCATCAGGATCCTAAGGATAAAATATTATTTAGAAAAACTTTATTATCTATTTTAATTTCAAATCCAGTTTTATTAATAAAGGTTTTAAAGAAAATATATAAAAAAAGTAAATCAAGGGACTCAATTTTTCTTACTCAATCTTTGACGCTAGAAAGTATAGGCATCCTGGATGATTATTTTAAATTTATGGAAGAAAATAAATTTTACACAGATTTTTCATCACAAAGATTATATTTTTACAATAGAGTTCAACAGTTGATAGCTCAAAGATACTTAAACAATAGCAATGATATAAATTTCTTAGAGATTGGCGCTGGTGGAGGAAATAGCGCAATTTTCTTGATTAAAAATAATATTGTTAAAAATTATGTAATCGTAGATTTGCCTGAAATGTTAACTTACTCTGCATACCATATTCATAAGAATTGCGATGAGTTTAATATAGAATTTGGCCCGAATAAAATAAATAATTTCAATAATGAATCTAAAACAATATTTTTCCTAACTCCTGACCAAATAAATTTAATTCCTGATAAGTTAATTGACTTTCAATTTTCAATAAATGCTTTAATGGAAATGACAATTGATATATCAAATCGATATGTTAAAGAAATGTATAGGATTGGCGCAAATGATTCTATTACAATGATTATTGCAAGAATAAACGAGCTAACTTTAAAAGAAAAGCCAAAAGAATTAAATAATCCATATACTTATAAATATTCTTCTGATGACAAAGTAATTTCTATGGGGCCAGATTTTCTGCAAGATAATTCCAGGTCATTGCTTAGAAGTACCCCAATTTCTCCGTCGATGATAAGAATATCAAAAATAAATTCCAACAGTGAAAATATTGAAAAACTAAATTTTCACAGAATTCTTGATTTCAAGAATATATAAATTGTTTCTGAAATTAAAAGTTTTTGATAATTTAAAAATATGAAGAAAATATTTATCAAAATTGTATTAAAAATTTATAATTTTTTTGATAAAGAACATGAAGATTTTAGCACACACAATTTAGATGAATTAAACAATTTTTTTATTTCATCAAAATTATTACTTTTTGATATTGGTTCAAGGTCAGCCTCAAAAAAAAGTATTGCGAGTAGATTAGATTTACTTAAAAAATATTCAACATTAATAATTTGTGATGCAGATACTTCAAGTATGGACGAGTCCATTAAAAAATTATCAAATGAAGGTTGGAAAAATATAAAAAAATTTCCATATGCATTATCCAATATCAAACAAAAATTTATAAATTTATACCTAACTAAACAAACTGGATTATCTTCATTATTGAAACCAAATGAGAGTTACATAAAAAATTTGCCAAAATTTATAAGAAATGATTTTTCAATTACAAATGAAATTAAAGTACCTAATAAAAAACTAATCAATGTTTTAGATGAACTTGATTCAGAAGAAATATCGCATATTGATATTGATACTCAGGGAACCGAATTAGATATTTTAAAATCAGGAGAAGAAATTATTGAAAAAAATTTGATATCTTTAACGATTGAAGTGAGCTTTCACGAAATTTATAGAAACCAGTGTCTTTTTAAAGATGTTGATAATTATTTATCAAACTTTGGGTTTGAGATATTTGAATTAGATAGAAGTATGATTTTAAATAGTCCAGATATTAATTACTCAAAAAAAATATTATTCCAAGGAGATGCTTTATATTTTAAAAATCCAGATTTTATTATTAAAAACCATAAAAACCCTGGGCATGACCTTATGAAATTAATTTCAATGCTAGTAACTTTTCATCATTTTAATGGCTCATTAAAAATTTTAAATGATAAAAAATTTAGACAATTAATAAGTTCTACTTACAATGATTCAAAAATAAAAAGTTTAGAAAATGAAATCAAAATCTATTCAAACAAATTTAAATATCATAATAAAATTTTTCTTAATAGTTACAAACTAAGAAAATATATTTATAAGGACAGAGATAATTTATATCATTAATTAAACAGGATAAGTTTGTAAACTCTGGACTCAATAAAACTGTTAATCAGCGGGTCATAGGTTCGAATCCTATCTCGGGAGGCACTAATTTCTTATTTAAGTTCTATCTTAATAAAATCACACACTCTTTGATAATTACTAAAATTAGAGTCTTTTCTAATCCCTATGAATATATTGTTTATATAGCACTTATGATAATCATCTAATAATTCTGAGTGAGCTTCCTGAAATACTTGCCATTCTTCAATTCTCCTGCTTTTTGGGTTGACACTAACAGCAACATCTAATAGGACAGGATATCTTCTTGTCAATTCCATAGCATTCCCCTCACTAATAGAATATTGAAAATTCCCTTCCCAAATTAAATTAGGTGTTTCTGTTGATGCTTCACTTGTTTTGGTAAAACCGATATCTATTAAGTCATTATAAGTGTAGATTTTCTCACCACACCCAATAACAAGAATCACTGCAAAGGCTATATATAAATAATTACTCATTTTCATATTCATATATTATAGGCTTGAATGTGGAAACGGAGTAAGAGCAATAGTTAGATTGTGAAATTGCGTATCTAACTACAAGCAACTCTCACTCCAATCACATAATAGAGTTTCAAATAATGGCTTCTGATCGTGAGTCATACCAAAATCCAATGATATGACTGAGCCTAAGGACTCTATTCTTGCCAGAAGCCTTAAGGATTATATACTAATTACTCCTTAAGTATATATCTCTTTTCTATCTGTTTCCTCTGACTTGCATTAATGTAAGAAACCCAGTGACTGACGTAATGATAGGAAAGCCTAAGAAACCAACAAACCAAAGCATTCCAGCCCAGTTGTCTCCTGCTGAGAATACTGATAATAAAACACATACTCCAAACAATGTGAATAGTCCTCCAACTATCCGGCTCATATTTTTTTGTATTAAAATTGCCGAACCCAAAAACAA
>JAYZIQ010000033.1:0-6234 GCA_036165455.1 Chloroflexota bacterium
TAATTTAATTTATTATTTTTCTTGGAGGAAACAATGAAAAACGAAAAGGTAAGTGTTGGAATAGTGAGTGATGGCACCTTCTTATTAGATGGCGGTGCAGTATTTGGATTAGTCCCAAAAACACTTTGGGAAAGAAATATGAAACCTGACAGACGAAATCGTGTTAGATTGGGTTTGAATTGCATGTTAATTAGAACCTTAAATGCAAACATTCTTGTAGATACTGGGATAGGTTCAAAAGAGCCTGAAATAACAAAAGAATTTTATGGTCACAGTTCTAGCAAGCTACTTACAAATCTTAGGAAGGAAGGGGTAAGCGCCAAAGACATTGATTATGTAGTTCTTACCCATTTACATTTTGAAAAATGCGGAGGTGCCACCAAAATGGATCGAGAGGGCAATATTATTCCGTCCTTTCCTAAAGCGAAATATGTTATTCAGAAAGAAGCATGGACTGAAGCATTTAATCCTAATGAATGGGCAGTTCCTAAATATAGTAACGCTGTTAAGCACCTAGAGGTCCTGGAAGAAAGAGATCAACTTCAATTAATTGAAGGGAATACCGAGATAGTTCCTGGCGTTGAGGCTATAGTTCTTGATGGGCCAAGCATTGGTCACATGATTGTAACTGTAAAAGCAGGAGGAGAAAGAGTGGTTTTTCTAGGAGATATAATTCCTACCCCAAATCATTTACCCTTGCCTTTTATAACAGCTTTTGATAGATCTCCTGAGAAAACTCTATACCAAAAAAAGGAGCTCCTAGACCATTGTGAAAAAGACGGATCCTTGATGGTTTTTTCAAGAGGCTATGAAGTTAATGCTGCATATTTAGAAAGAAAAAAAGGCAAGATAGAATTAAAATCGGTAGAAGTATAGTCTCCGCAAAGGCCTAGACAATAATTTTATTATCTTCTAGGCCTTTAATTTCTTCTTTACTAATTTCATTTATTGGCACATTAGAAATTTTTCTTGATACCTTAAAGTAATCTTCTGTTAGCCCTGATATTTTTGATTGACCTTCCCATAGAACAGATCTTTCCTTGCCTATTAAAGACTTTTTGGCTTCATCAGATAGTTTATTAACAAGATTTAATAATTCTTTTGATCTTTCCTTAATCACTTGCTCCTGAACATGACTTTTAGAATAAAAAGCTGTTGTTCCTGGCCTTTTGGAGTAAGGAAAAACATGAACATCAGAAAGTCCTGCCTTACCAACTACATCAATAGTTTGTGAAAATTCAGAATCTGTCTCGCCGGGAAACCCAACTATAACATCAGATGTCACAGATGACTCAGGCACTAAATCCTTTATATTAGAAACAATATCAAGGTATTCCGAAGAAGTGTATCTTCTTCGCATATCCTTAAGTATCCTGTCACTCCCACTTTGCAAAGGGACATGAAAATGAGGGCAAATTCTACCAAATCCATCATTATTCCATATATTAATTATCTCACCATCAATTTCTTTTGGCTGGAGTGAACTTACTCTTATCCTAGGCACTTCAGTTTCTTTCAAAATTTTTACGAGCAACTTACTTAAAGAAGCTCCGCCCAAGTCAAACCCGTAATTTCCTAACTGAGTACCAGTTAATACAACCTCTTTGATGCCATTGGTGCTCAGTTCATTAATTTGGCTAATTAGGCTTTCAGGAGGAACACTCCTCTCTCTTCCTCTAACTGACGGTATAATACAGTAAGAGCATACTTGATCGCATCCTTCCTGAATTTTAATGCTGGCTCTTGACCTGCCTATTAAAGGGTAACCTCCTATAGGCTTTATCTTTTCTTTAATTTGAATATCTAGTTTATTCAGGACTTCATCAACTATATATTTCTTTTCTTTATTGCCTAATACCAGATCTACTTCATTTATACTTTCAATATTTTTCTTGTCTCTTTCTGCATAACATCCAGTCATAACAATAAGGGCTTCAGGGCTGATTCTCCTAGCTCTTCTGATTGCCTGCCTAGCTTTTGAGTCAGCTACATGCGTAACAGTGCATGAATTTAAAATAAATACATCGGCATTATTGTCGTTAACTGATGAAATGGTATGCCCTGCAGCATGAAAAGATTTTGCTATTCCTTGGCTGTCGGCAATATTTAATTTACAACCATGAGTCTGAATTTTAATATTTAGTCTTTTCATTTTAGCCAAAATATATTGAATCAATAAGAGTATAGGAATAAGATTATACACACTCAAGGAGGTAATGTATGTCAAAAAGAGTAGTAGTTACAGGCGTTGGTGCTATAACTCCTGTAGGGCTTAATGCTAATGAATCGTGGAATTCTATAAAAAATGGAGATTTAGGAATAAAAAACATTAAAAGTTTTGATACTAGCAATCTTCAAGTAAAGATAGCCGCTGAAGTTGAAGGATTTGATCCAGAACTTAAGCTAGGCAAAAAAGATTCAAGAAGGCTAGATAGGTTTTCCCAATTTGCAGTTGTGGCTGCAATGGAAGCAATTGAACAATCTGGAATTGATTTAGATAACGAAGATACTACCAGATTTTCATCTATAGTTGGTAGTGGGGTTGGAGGAATAATGACGCTCTCTGAGCAATTTGATGTATTACACGAAAAAGGTCCAGACAGAATATCTCCATTCTTAATACCAATGATGCTCCCAGATATGGCTTCAGGCAACGTTTCAATGAAATTGGGTGCTAAGGGAATAAATTATTCTCCAGTAACTGCATGTGCCACAGGAACTGATGCTATAGGACAAGCTTATGATTTAATAGTTAAAGATGACATAGATATGGCAATTGCAGGTGGCACCGAAGCTGCTATATGCCCAATTGCAATCGCAGGATTTAACTCTGTCAAGGCATTGTCTAGTGTTTCCGACCCTAATCTAGCTTGCAGACCTTTTGATAAAGAAAGAGATGGGTTTACCTTAGGAGAAGGGGCTGGAGTGCTTTTTATAGAAAGTATGGACCATGCTAAATCAAGAAATGCAAATATTCTAGCTGAAATAATAGGTTATGGAGCCTCAAGTGATGCTCACCACATCACTCAGCCTTCTATCGGCGGCGAAGGGGCTGCCAGAGCAATGAACATAGCTATTAATAATGCCTCAATTAACTATTCAGATGTAAATTATATAAATGCCCACGGAACATCAACGCCTTTAAATGATAAATTTGAAACTATGTCCATGAAAACAGTATTTAAAGAAAAGGCGCCTGATATACCCATAAGCTCCACAAAATCCATGACAGGTCATCTTTTAGGGGCTGCGGGAGGTGTTGAGGCTGTATTCTGCGTAAATTCTTTAATAGATGGGGTTGCTCCCCCAACAATCAACTATAAAACTCCAGATGAAGATTGTGATTTAGATTACACGCCTAATAGCGCAAGAGAAATGGATCTAAATGTAGTTATGTCAAACAACCTGGGATTTGGTGGGCATAACGCTTCAATAATATTTAAGAAGCTTTAGATTAGGCTCTGGCCTGAGATTTTCTTTTTCTTCCAGATGCCTTTTTAACTTTTTGAACAATATCGCTATTATTTCCTCTTACCCTTAAGAATAAAATAGACAATATTAAAGTAATTACAAATATTGAGAATGTAACTATATGAGCTTCCTGTATACCTGCGTTTCCTATAGAAAATTTTACATCATCCATTCTTGTAAATTGAATAATAAATCTTCCTATGGAATACATGAACATGTAAATAATCCACAGGCTTCCGTCCATCTTAAATTTGCCTCTAGACTTAAATAGGAATAAAACTGTAAATGCATTCCAAATCATTTCATATACTACTGCTGGATGCACAGCAATATTTGGATCATTAAACAATCTTTCAGCCCCTACCCTTCCAGGAGAATTAGGGTGTGAAAATACCCATCCCCAAGGAAGATCGGTAGGCTTACTTAAATGTTCACCGTTCCAAATATCTCCAATTCTCCCAATAATATGGGCTATAGCCATTGCGGGGGCCGCATAATCAGCAATTTTGCCTACAGGATATTTTTTAATTTTTGCAAAAATTCCTCCTGCAAAAATTCCTCCTATCATTGCGCCTAAGAAACCTATACCTCCCTGCCATACTGCAAATATTTTTCCAGGATTTTCAAAATAATAATCCGTATTATCAAAAACATGCATTAATCTGGCGCCAATTATGCCTCCTAATATTCCCCAAAGTGCAACATCGTATGCTATGTCAGTGCTAATCCCATCTCTTTTTGCCCATCTTGCTACTAAAAATACAGCCACAAGGATACCAATAAAACTCCAAAAGCCATGCCAACTCATTGCGAATGGCCCAATATCAAACATCATAGGATTAAAAGGTACGGTAATCATGCCAGTATTTTATTTAACCCAAATATCTTAGTCAATGGGCAAAATATGCTTTCAAAATAGTATAAATTTGATATCCATTTGATTAATATTCGATATAAATAAGAAAAAATAATGGATAAATTTATATCTCTAATAGAAGATTTTTTAGACGCAAATACTATTGAAAAAGGAAATAGTGAAAATACTAGACATGCCTATAAAAATGATCTTTCACAGTTTAATTATTGGATAAAAAGCAAAAATATATCATATTCTAAAATTACGGAAAATCAAATTGAAAAATACCTTATTTTCCTAGGGAAAAGAGGATACGAAAACTCAACTATTTCAAGAAAAACAGCATGTCTTAAAGCCTTTTTTAAATTTTTACTCAAGGAGAATATATATAAAAAAAATATAATGGATAAAATTAGCAGGCCAGCTAAGAATAATTTGCTCCCAAAATCATTATCTAGCAATGAAATGAATAAAATATTTAGTTACCTAGAGTCAAATAGTGGCAAAAATAAATATAGAGATCAAGTTATTATAGAAATACTATATGGCTGCGGCCTAAGAATCTCAGAACTAATCTCTCTCAATACTCATGATATAAATTTCGAAGAATCAACAATCCAATGTACTGGAAAAGGCAATAAGCAGAGAATAATACCAACAAATAATTCATGCCTAAAATCCATAGATGACTATTTACAAAATGAAAGATCAAAAATAAAAATTCTATCTAGAAATCAAGCCTTACTGGTAAATAAAAACGGATCTAGAATAACTAGGCAGACAGCTTGGAACTCGGTCAAAGAAATAATCAATAAATTAAAATTAGACTCAGATATAACACCTCATACTTTTAGGCATACATTCGCTACAGATTTACTTAAAGGTGGGGCAAATTTAAGGCAAGTACAAGAAATGCTCGGACATTCCAGTCTCTCAGCAACACAAATATATACAATGTTAGACAATGAATGGGTAAAAAAAGAATTTTTAAATGCCCATCCCAGAGCATAGATAATAAAAAAACTATAATAAAAAAACGCTATAATGTTAGAATAATTTTTAAATAAATTTAAAGAGGAAATTATGCCTACAATTACTTTTGAAGGAAGACACTGTGCTGGATTAAGAGATCCTGGAAAATTAGTTGCTAGAGAGTTAGGTTTTGACTACATAGACAGAATTATGCTTGCTGAAATAGCTAAAAAAGTAGGATCAACTGTAGAGGCTGTAGCAATGAGGAAGTTAAAAAAGCCGACTCTAGTTGATAAATTTGCTAAGGGTATTAACCAAATTCTAAACAACTCTAATACTGTTGGTGTAGGAGGAGATCCCTACTTTGGTCCTGGAATAGAAAATATAATGTCAAAAGATTTCCATGAGCTTGATGAGACTATTATCAGGAATCCTGAAGATGTTGATTACACCAGGATGATTGATTCAACTAAAGAAGTGATTAAAGATATATCTGATCTTGGAAAAGTGCTTATAATCAGCAGGGGTGCTTCAGCAATTCTAAAAGATAAAAAAAATACTTTAAGGGTATTCTTTATAGCAAATGAGGAAGACAGAATTAAAAGAGTTAAAAAAATGCATAATTTAGACAGCGACGAAGATGCTTTGGAATTAATGAAGCATGCAGATCATGCCCAAGATGAATACTATATGAAAGCTTTTGGGCTGGAATTTGATGATTTAAACGTATATCATGCTGTTTTAAATACTTCTAATTTAACTCCAGAGGATTGCTCCAAGGTTGTATTTTCATTAATAGAAGAAAAATTAAAAATCTAAGAAGAGGAAAAATGGCTAAAAAATTTAACAGAGTTTCTGCAAAAAAAAATAAGCAAAAGGCTAAATCTAGATTTAAAGATTCAATTATTTTATCTGACAGTGGGTCACTAAGTGAT
>JAYZIQ010000034.1:0-21737 GCA_036165455.1 Chloroflexota bacterium
ATTGGAATAATAAAAAAGAATGATGAAATATTTGAAAAATCTCAATTTTCTTATCTGCGAGACAGAAGGGCCGGAGAATTTATATTAAGAGAATCATCCGCATTATTTTTTATAACTGGAGTTTCTTCCATATTACTAATATATGAATCATTTTCTGATCTTAGCTGGATAATCATTCCAGTATTAACAGTTTTTGTTGTCGATTCAATTTCTTACTTAATTGGATCTAAATTTGGTAGGCACAAAATTAATTTGCTTTCAAAATTAAGCCCCAATAAAAGCCTTGAAGGATATGTCGCTGGATATGTCGCTGGAATTTTATTTTATCTATTGATTAATTTTTTATTTAGTGCTCCTGTGACTGGATTTTATTTGAATTTTATCTTAGCTTTTTTTATACCTTTTTTTGCAATTGTTGGAGATCTTTATGCTTCGGGAATTAAAAGAAAATTTGGAGTAAAAGATTTTGGAGCAATTCTGCCGGGTCATGGTGGAATTCTTGACAGGGTAGACTCGATAGTTATAACCCTAACCATATTATCATTAGTAAAGGCAATATTATGAAGAGGAAAATTTCTATTCTTGGTTCCACAGGTTCTGTTGGAGTTCAGTGCTTAGATTTAATAGAAGAGAATCTAGTCGAATTTGAAATAATTACTCTTACTGCAGGTAATAATGAAAAAAAATTAGAGGAACATGTAAGTAAATTTAAGCCAAAATATTATTATTCAAATAGTGATATTGAATATTCATATGGCAAAAGGCTAAATAGCTATGATGAGATACTAAAATATGATGAATCAGATCTTCTAATAATTGCTTTGTCAGGAATTGAAGGAATTGATCCAACAATTTCTTCAATAAAGCAGGGCAGAAAAATATTATTAGCTAATAAAGAAAGTTTAGTTGCAGGAGGGGATATATTAGTTGAATTATCTAAGAAGAATAATTCAGAAATAATTCCATTAGATAGCGAGCACTCTGCAATATGGCAATGTATAAAAAATGAAGATTATGAATCTATTGATAGGGTTATTCTGACAGCTTCAGGAGGCGCTCTAAGAGATCATTCACCTGAAGAATTAAAGAAAATTACTGTTAAAGATGTATTAAATCATCCGACTTGGAAAATGGGAAATAAAATTACTGTTGATTCAGCCACATTGATAAACAAGGTATTCGAAGTTCAGGAAGCTTCCAATCTTTTTTCGTTACCACTAGATAAAGTAGAAGTGTTATTTCATAGGCAGAGCCTAATTCATGGTCTAGCTGAATTTAAGGATGGCAATATATTGGCGGTACTTTCATATCCTGATATGAAAGTACCAATATTATATGGGCTTTATTATCCAAGCAGATCATCGAGTTCAAAAATTAAAAAAATAGATTTTAAAACAATATCTAACCTATCATTTGAATCATTTCCTGATGAGAAACTTAGTTGGTTTAATTTTGGGATTAAGTTACTAAATTCATCAAAATTGGCGCCATCATTTTTAGTAGGCTCAGATCAGGCAGCAGTAGAAATGTTCCTGGAAAAGAAAATTAGTTATACGGGGATGCTAGATGTTATGGAGAGAGCTTATAGTAAATTTGATTTTGCAAAAGAGTATAATTTAGAAACCATTAAAGAGACTGTGCAAAGATCTTATTCTAAGACCTTAGAGGAAATATAATGGCAATTTTTGCAAGTATTGTAAGTTTTATTTTGGTTTTACTTCCCTTAATAATTTTTCATGAATTTGGTCATTATTTTTCGGCTAAGTTTTTCAAGATTAAAGTGTTAGAATTTGGATTTGGATTTCCTCCCAAGTTATTTTCTATATGGTCTGGTAAAAATTCTTTATTTATTAATAAAAATCTTCTTGAAAAGTATAAGAATTTTGATCAAAGAAATTCTTTATTTGTGAAAACTAAGCTAACTTATAATCAGATGTCAGTTGAGGATATATTTGAATCAAAAAAAGAAATTCCTTCTGATTTAATAAAGGATGTAATAGAAATAAATTCCCATAGCTATAAAGATGGAAAAATTTATTTTAAAGAGATGCAATGGTCATTTAATTTATTGCCTTTAGGGGGGTTTGTAAGACCTTTTGGAGAGGAAGATTCTGATCATCCTGAAAGTTTTTACATAAAAAATCCCTATCAAAGATTAATTGTATTAGTTTCTGGAGTTTTAATTAATTTTTTACTCCCCTTTTTATTATTTTTTGTTGCTTTTCTATTGCCTGGACAGATTCAAAAGTCAGATTTGATAATTATGAATGTTGCGCAAGATTCCCCTGCATATAATTCTGGATTGAAGTCTGGAGATAAAATTCTCTCTGTAAATGGCAGATCTATAAATGATATGAGCTCTTTGCAGAAAAATATAACTTCGTCTTTAGGTGAAGTTATAGATATTCAAATTGAGAGAGGGGTACCTAATGTTTTTTCAGATTCATGGGAGGAAAAATTTTATTATAATGGAAATATAAAATCTTTTTCTTCGAAACCTAGATGGAATCCTCCTGCAGGACAGGGCGCTCTAGGAATCTCTATTTATTCTGGTAATTTCACCAGAGTAGACCCTAATTATGGAATTATTGGTTCAATGAAGGAATCTATTTTTAGTGTTGTTCAACTTTTTGATTTATCCATAAATAGTATAAAAGCCATGATTGCAGGGAGCACTAATCCACAATTTTCAGGTCCAAGTGCCGTAGGTCCGGTAGGCATTAGTCAAATTACTGGTGAAATAGCAGTTGCTGAAATTAAGCTTAGAGATAAAATTATGATTTTTGTTGAACTTACTTCAATATTAAGTTTGAGTTTAGCCGTAATAAATTTATTGCCTATTCCTGCTCTAGACGGAGGACGGATTTTATTTGTATTAATAGAAATTTTAAGGAAAGGAAAAAAAGTTGCTCCGGATAAAGAAAGATTAGTTCATGGTTTAGGATTCATTTTTATGCTTACTCTTTTATTCATAATAACTGCTCAAGATATAATCAGGATATATCAAGGAATAAATGTTGTGGGCTAATGTTGAGAGTAATATAATATTTTAAGTGGAAATTCAAAGAAGAAAAAGCAATTTAGTTAATGTAGGAAATGTTCCAATTGGTGGCAATTCTCAAATCGTAGTGCAATCCATGACTGACACTGATACATCGGATATTATATCAACCGTTTCACAAGTAAAGGCTTTGTATGATTCAGGTAGTGAATTGGTTAGGCTTACTGTGAATAATGATAACTCTGCAAAAGCAATAATAGAAATCAAGAAAAGACTTGCTGATATAGGTTGTAATGTGCCTATACTTGGGGACTTCCATTTTATAGGACATAGACTCTTATCTTCTCATAAATCATGTGCAGAAAATTTAGACAAATATAGGATTAACCCTGGAAATGTAGGTAGAGGCAATAGAAGGGACGAAAATTTTGAAATGTTTATAAAAGTTGCCAAAGAATTTGATAAGCCAGTAAGAATAGGTGTAAATGCTGGAAGTTTAGACCCAGAACTTTTAAATTCTAAGATGGAAAATAACGCCAAAAAGGAAATCCCTGAAGACTCTGAATCAGTTGAAAGAGAAGCTCTTGTAGAAAGTGCCTTAATTAGTGCAAGAAAAGCAATTGATTTAGGCCTGCCAGAAAACAAGATTATAATTTCATGTAAGGTTTCTAGAGTTAGACAAATGATTCATGTGTACAGAGAGTTAGCTAAAAAATGTAATTTTCCTCTTCATCTTGGTTTAACAGAGGCTGGAATGGGAACTAAAGGCGTATCTTCAACTTCTATTGCATTAGGCAATTTATTGCTTGATGGAATTGGAGATACAATTCGTTGCAGCCTAACTCCTAAAGTAGGAGGGGATAGAACAGAAGAGGTTAAGTTAAGCCAAGAAATTCTCCAATCAGTTGGGATTAGAAATTTTAAACCTTCTGTGACCTCATGTCCTGGGTGCGGCAGAACAACCTCTACATTTTTTCGAGAATTAAGCGAGGAGATTCAGGAATATCTTGAAAGTAACTCAAAAGAATGGAATAAGAAATATCCAGGCTCTTCTGATCTTAAAGTTGCAGTTATGGGTTGTGTGGTTAATGGCCCAGGAGAATCAAAGAGTGCAGATATTGGCATATCATTGCCTGGCTCTGGAGAATCACCCAAGGCTCCAATATTTATTGATGGTGATAAAGTCGGAGTTTTAGAAGGTGATAGGATAGCAAAAGAATTTATATCTATGGTTGAAGATTATGTTAAAAAAAGGTGGAGTAACTAGAAAATTGCAAAGGAGGAAAAATTAAACTTTCAAAATATTATTGGTCTACTTCTAGGAATGTTTCCGAAGAATCAGAAATGCTTAGTCACAAGCTCTTAATTAGGGCTGGCTATATTAGCCAGCTAGGTGCGGGTATTTTTAGTTTTTCCCCTATTGGTTGGAGAGTGATTGAAAAAATTAAAAATATAATTAGGCATGAGATGAATTCCATTGATTGCCACGAGGCAAATTTTCCAGTTATTCAGCCTTCTGACATATGGGAAGAAAGTGGCCGAATAAATTCTTTTATCCCACCCCTAGCTAGATTTAAAGACAGAAGAGATAAAATAATGATAATTGCCCCCACTCATGAAGAATCAGTAATATCTTTGGTTAGAAGTCAAGTTAATAGTTATAGGGACATGCCTTTTTCTTTGTTTCATATACAAACTAAATTTAGAGATGAGACTAGGCCGAGGGGAGGACTTCTAAGAGTAAGAGAGTTCGAGATGAAAGATGCTTACAGTTTTCATTCAGACCAAAAGAGTTTGGATGAAATATATGAAAAATTTTCTGAGGCATATTTTAATATTTTTAATAAATGCGGAATCGAGGTTATAAAAGTTGCTGCAGATAGTGGAGCAATAGGAGGAAAAGTGTCATCTGAGTTTATTTCAATAGCTGAAAGTGGAGAAGATACTATTCTTAAATGTGATACATGTTCATATGCAGCTAATGAGGAAAAAGCAGAGTTTAAAAAAATAATTAAAGATATTCCTGATGAGCCTGTAAAAAAATCTGAGGTGGAAACCTTAAATATAAAATCTATAAAAGAATTATCTAATTTCTTTAATTTAGATCCAAATAACTTTATAAAAACCATGGTTTATTTTTCAGGTAAAAAACCAATTCTAGTGTCTTTAGCTGGAGATATAGAGGTGAATGAGACAAAATTAAAGAACTTGCTAGGGAATGATGTTAGATTGGCAAGCAATAATGAAGTAATTGACTTAGGATTAACTCCAGGCTATATATCTCCTATTGGAACTGATTATGATTTAATCTTGGATGATTCAATTAATTTAAAATCTGATTACATTCTTGGTTCAAATAAAGCGAATTTTCATTTATCTGGAATTGTCCCTGAAAAAGAATTCAATATTAAATCTTATTCTGATATAGCTAAAGCTAAAAAAGGATATCTTTCAGTTGATTGTAATGAGGGTTGCAAAGGCATGAATGAGTATAAAGGAATTGAAGTAGGGCATATATTTAAGCTAGGAAATACATACAGCACCAAGATGGGGTTAAACTTCATAGATAAAGAAGGCAAGCAAAGAAGTGTTGATATGGGGTGTTATGGTATTGGTGTAGGAAGATTGCTTGCAGCAGTAATTGAAGCAAATTCAAGTGAAAAAGAATTAGTTCTGAATAAAAATATATCTCCATTTCAAATATATATTGCAAATTTGAATTCTGATAATACTGAAGTAAAAGAGGTTTCAACCAGGATATATTCTAATTTAATTGATTCTGGCTATGATGTTTTATTTGATGATAGAGACGAAGGCCCAGGAGTTAAATTTAATGATTATGAATTATCTGGGGTTCCAGTGAGGATTGTAATTAGTAAAAGGTCTCTAGAAAATTCTGAAGCAGAGATATTGGAAAGAGGAGATAAAAATTTCAGGATGATAAAAATTGAAAATATAGATAAAGAATTGTCTAATATCTTATAGAATTTAATTCTAACTTTAAATAATTATTTACGTGATGTAAGATAGTAAAAAATATATAGATTGTGACGTAGAAGTGGGCTGAGCCCACTTTTTTTTGTTCAATAATGAACAGTAAAGGATAATTAAGTTGAAAAATGAAATGATGTTAGCTTTAACTGCACTTGCTCATGATAGGAGCTTGCCTCAGAGTGTCGTATTGTCTGCAATTCAATTTGCTCTAGAACATTCATACAAAAAAGATGCCAATGGTCAGGAAGTACGTGTTGACTTGAATCCAGATACAGGGGATACAGTTGTTAGGACAATAAAAATAGTTGTTGATCAAGTTGAAGATGAAGATCTTGAAATTTCTTTGTCGCAGGCTCAGGATCATTACCCTGACATAACCATCGGTGAAGAAGTTACTACTGGTTATATTGAGCCTGATCCAGGAAGAATTACAGCTCAAACTTCTAGGCAATTATTACTTCAGAAACTAAGAGAAGCTGAAAGACAGTTAGTTGCAGATGAATATTCTGACAGAATAGGCGAAGTTATGGCAGGAACTGTTCAAAGAATAGAAGGAAGAGATGTAATAGTTTCTTTAGGTAGAGGAGAGGCTGTAATGCCTTTGCAGGAACAAGTTTCTCAAGAAAAATATAGAATAGGGCAACAACTGAAATTTATCATATCAAAGCTTGATCCAGACAGGCGAGGACCTGAAGTAGTAGTTTCTAGATCTAATGTTGATTTATTGCGAGGTCTTTTTGAAATTGAAGTGCCTGAGATTAATACCGGTGTTATTGAAATAAAAAATATAGTTAGAGAGGCTGGATCAAGAAGCAAGATAGCTGTTTTTTCAAATCAGGAAGGAATTGATGCTGTTGGCGCTTGTGTAGGATTAAGAGGACTCAGGATTCAGAATGTAGTAAATGAATTATTGGGTGAAAAAATTGATGTTATTGAATGGAGCGAGGATCCTGTGGAGTTTATTATTAAATCTTTAAGTCCTTCTGATGTAGAAGCAGTTAAGCTCAACGCTGCTGACAAGTCAGCACAAGTTGTGGTTCCTGAAAATCAGCTCTCCTTAGCTATTGGAAAAGATGGGCAAAATGTTAGATTGGCGGCCAAATTGTGTGGTTGGAAAGTAGATATACAATCTGAATCTTCTAATAAGGAAGTTAGCAAAGATGCTACTAATACAGAGCTTTCAAAAAATGGAATTGATCTTAATACTGAAGAGATACTGAAGGTTGCGGGGATTTCAACTGTAAATCAAATAAAAGAGATGGATGATAAAGACCTTTTAGAGATTTCAGGGATGACTGAAAAAAGGCTTAAAGAGGTTAGGTCTCAGATACCTTCAACTTCAAGTATTAAGCTTGATTCTATTGATGATGATAATAAATCAAAAGTAGAAGAATTAGCAAAGAAAATTGTTGATGAAAATGAAGTATTTTCTCAGGAAGATATTGTCGAGATAGTTGAATCTTCAAGTTCAAACATTGAAATAAATACACCTGAGCCGGAGGAAAAAGATAATTCAGAAGAAGTAAAAGAAGACGACATTTGGAATATAGATTCAATTGTTAAAAAGAAAAGTAAAAAATCAAATAAAGGTGTAATAAGATTTGCTGAAGATATAGAAGATCTGAAGAGCTAATTTAAGGAGCATATGTCTGAAAACCAAAATAATTTAATTTCTGATGAAGAAAAACTTTTAGATTTGCCTAAGCAACTTACTGCAGGCGACCTATCTGAGATAATGGATATATCTCCCGCAGAAGTAATTAAAGAGCTTATGAGGCACGGCGTAATGGTCAATATCAATGAGATTGTTGAATTTGAATCAGCTGTGCTGGTTGCTCATGAATTTGGATTTAAAGTTTTAAAACCCAAGGCTGATGAGAAGAAATCTCTAAAATCAGAATTAGATTTATCGAGTATTGCTGACTCAGATGTTGCGTTAAGATCCCCAGTAATAACCATTTTGGGTCATGTTGATCATGGAAAGACTTCAATTTTAGATGTAATTAGGGGCTCAAGAATAGCTGACTCCGAACATGGAGGAATTACACAAAGTATTGGGGCCTACCAAATAACCCATTTAAATGAAAAAATTACCTTTGTAGACACACCTGGCCATGAAGCATTTACATCTATGAGGGCTAGGGGAGCGCAGATAACTGATATTGCTGTACTAGTCGTAGCTGCTGATGATGGAGTAATGAGGCAGACAGTTGAAGCAATTGATCATATTAAATCTGCAGGAACATCATTAATTGTCGCTATCAATAAGTGTGATTTACCAAATGCAGATGTAAATAAAGTTAAATCGCAATTAGTTGAACATGATATTGTCCCAGAAGACTATGGCGGAGAGATTATGTGCGTTGAAACATCTGCAACTACTTCTAAAGGTGTGGATGATCTTTTAGAGTCCATTGTTTTATTAGGCCAAATTCTTGAATTAAAAGTTACCAAAAATGTACTAGGTCAAGGTTATGTTTTGGAAGGATTTCTAGATAAATTAAAAGGATCTTTAGGAACTATCCTTGTTAAAGAAGGCACTGTAAGTGTTGGGGACTATATTGTTGCTGGTGATATTACAGGAAAAATAAAAAGTCTTACTGACGGTTTTGGCAGATTAGTAAAAAATGTTTCTCCTGGAGCTCCTGCGCAAGTACTGGGGCTTAGTTCTGTTCCTAAGGCAGGAGATGAATTCAAAATATTTAAATCTGACAAAGAAGCAAAAAAATATCATAAATCATTGAACCTGAAAAAAGATCAGGCTAAATCAATTATTAGAGATACTGAAAATGAAGAAGGCGAAAATATATTTAGGATAATAATTAAATGTGGTACTGACGGATCTGTTGATGCAGTGAAAAAAGTACTAGAAACTTTGAAAAATGAAGATGTTGCCATTGAAATAACTCACGCATCTTCTGGTTCTGTAAATGAAAATGATGTGATGTTAGCCTCTGCTGCGGATGCAGTAGTAATTGGATTTCAAAGTCAAATTGAGCAAGGAGCTATAAGGCAATCGAGAGCAAATGATATTGTAATTAAAAATTACGACATAGTTTATGAAATGGTTGATGACCTAACTGAAATGATTTCAAAGAACAAGAAAAGTGAAACTGAGGAGAAAATTCATGGTATTGCGGAGATTTTAGATACATTCTCTGTTGGCAAGACTAAAATTGCTGGTGGATTTAGAGTTGTAGAAGGATCAATTAAGAGAAATGGGCTTGTGAAAATTACAAGAAAAGATGAACTGATTCATCAGGGTTCAATTTCATCCCTGAGGCACCTTAAAGAAAATGTTAGAGAGATAAAATCTGGACTGGAGGGGGGCATTACTTTGGATGGGTTCAATGATTATGAAGTTGGGGATTTAGTTGAGTGTTTTGAGATAGTAACTAATTAATGACTGATGAGCAGAAGGTCAGAAAAAGTTGGCAACACACTAAAAAAAGCGCTTAGTGAAATAATTAGACTAAATTTTGATTTTAATGTTTTGGTTTCTGTGACCGAAGTAGATATTAGCCCCGATTTATCTCAAGCCAAAGTATATTTATCTGTAATGGCTGACCAAGAATTAAAACATTCAGTTAGGGATATCCTAGAAAACAATAAGAGCAATATAAAGAATTCAATTTCAGATTTCATAAAATTAAGAAAGATTCCAGAGTTGATATTCATATTAGATGAAACAATTGAAAAAGCTGAAAGAATACAGAAATTAATTGATCAAGCAAATATTCACTCAGTAAAAGAATAAATAATTTGTTGAATGGATTTATAAATATTGACAAGCCGGCAGGCCTTTCTTCTTATTCGGTTATCAGGGAATTAAAGCCTTATTTGGATAATTCAAAACTGGGCTTTGTAGGTACACTAGACCCAATAGCCTCTGGAGTTCTGCCAATTAGTGTAGGCTTCGCGAATAGACTATCAGATGAGATCAACTCCAATAAAAAAGAATATTTTGCTAAAGGAAAGCTTGGAGAAGAGACCGATACATATGACTCGGAAGGCAAAGTTATCAGAAAGGCTAAATTTGATCATATTGACGAAGAAGATTTTAAAAGAGTACTAGGTTCTTTTGTAGGAGAAAAAGAACAGGAAGCTCCAATTTACAGTGCATTAAGAATAAATGGAGAAAGAATGTATGATCTTGCGAGAAAAGGAATTGATATTAAGCCTAAAATAAGAAAAGTTGAATTGTTTTCTGCAGAATTAGTAGATTTTTGTGCACCTTTCTTTCAAATTAAAATTTTATGCGGGAAAGGATTTTATGTAAGGAGTTTAATAAATGATATGGGTAAAAAATTAAACTCTCTATCTCACATGGTAGATTTAAGAAGAACGCTATCCGGCGAATTTTCTGTTAAATCCTCTTTAGAAATAGAAAAAGTGAAGAGTAAATTAGCTGGTAATCTTTTCAAAGATTTAGTAATTCCTCCCCAAGATGTGCTAAATGGATTTAAAATAGTAAATACGGATGATTATGAATTAAAAAGAATATTGACTGGGACTCCAATAAAAATGAATACGGCTTATAAGGAACAGGATAAATTGGCTTTCTTGGATAGCAGTAACAATTTAGTTGCAGTTGGTATAATAGAAGATGGTATGGGAGCGCCAAAAAAAGTTATAAGAAATGAATAAAAATATTTTCTACATTGGAGTTATTATTTCTGTTTCTTTTCTATTATTTTCATGTGGCAAATCTGCTGTTATGTCAGAACAGAAAATTGGAGAAGGGCCAAAAATTCCCTTTCATATAGATCAGTCTAATATAGGAGATTATAATATTGAAGAATTGATAAATCACGGAGAATTACTTTTTTCATTGTCCTTTAATGAATTAGATGGATTAGGCAGACCTGAATCCTCAGGAACTGCAAAAAAGAGATCTAGAAGAGAATCCCCTCAAAACTTTAATAGAATTTCAGGACCTGACGCGAATTCTTGCTTAGCCTGCCATAATTTACCGCGAGCTGGAGGAGGAGGAGATAATGCAAATAATGTATTTGGTTTAGCTTCAGATGTAGATTTTGCAACCCTTGAAGGCTCAGTTGGTTCTGAGGATGATTCATCTAGCGTATTAGATATAACAAATGAAAGGAATACTGTGGGGATTTTTGGTGATGGGTTAGTTGAGTTACTAGCCAGAGAAATAACCTATGACCTCCTTAAGATAGTAGACAGTGCACGAGTAACAGCAATGGAGAACAACCAGTCAGTCAAGAAGGAATTAGTTTCTAAAGGAATTAGCTTTGGTTATATATCTGCCCATAAGAATGGCTTTGTTGATACTTCTGAGTTAGATGGAATAGATAACGATTTTATTGTTAGGCCTTTTATTCAAAAAGGGGTTATAGCATCATTAAGAGATTTTTCAAATATATCAATGAATCACCATCACGGCATGCAATCAGAAGAGCTCGTAGGGAATAATTCAGATTCTGATAGAGATGGAGTAATTAATGAATTAACGGAAGGAGACATAACAGCAATAACTTTATTTCAGGCTACGCTTGATTATCCCACAAGAAGCGTATCTAGTGACCCAATCATTAAAAAGTCTCAAAATAATGGAGAAATAATTTTCGAAAATATTGGTTGTTCAGGATGTCATATGCCAAACTTGCCGCTAAAAAGTTTAAATTTTGTAGAGCCTGGGCCTTTTAATACTGAAAATAGTACTACTTTATCTGAATCAAATAATAATTTAGTTGTAGATCTTGAAGATTATGTAAGCAAGCTTGATAAAGATGCTAATGGCAATTATCTTGTGCCGCTATATAGTGACCTTAAAAGACATGATATGGGTCAGTTATTAGATAATGAAAGGCCCCTTCAGAAAGGCGTACCTACTAATTATTGGTTAACAAAAAAATTATGGGGTTTTTATTCTGAGCCTCCTTTCTTACATCACGGTAGATCCAACTTACTTACCAATGTTATTGAAATGCATCAGGGAGATGCTAAAATTTCATCAGATGCTTTTTTTGAGCTATCAGAAACTGAAAAAGCAGATCTGATTGAGTTTCTAAAATCGTTTAAATAGATAAATTAGTTAAAGGTTTATGATGCATGATTCTCCTCTTGCGTTAGTCGCAGAATCAATAATATTGCTTTCTATAATCATTATTTGCGCCAAACTTTTCGGAGAGTTTTTTTACAGGTATTTAAAACTTCCAAGAGTAATTGGGGAGCTGGGTGCTGGTATTATAATTGGTCCTTATGCATTAGGAAGCCTTTCAATTGGAAATTTTGGTCCGTTAATACATATTCACCATGACTCTGTAATACCAGTTTCTCAATCACTTTATTTCCTTGCTAATTTAGGAGCTATAATTCTTTTATTTGAAGCTGGCCTAGAAACAAATAAGAAAAGATTTTTTGATAATATAGGATCTGCCAGTTTTGTTGCAATTGGTGGAGTAGCACTTCCATTTATTTTAGGGTTGGCGGCCACAATATTATTTGGATTTGCTTCATTTGAATCAATTAAGGCCCTTATACCTGGGCTCTTTGTAGGCGCAATGATGACTGCAACCTCAGTGGGAATAACTGCAAGAGTTTTAGGTGATTTAGGTAAATTAGATTCTTCTGTTGGAGTAACTATTTTAGGGGGTGCAGTTGTAGACGATGTCCTAGGAATATTAATTTTAGCCGTAATTGTTGGAATCGAAGCTACTGGTGTCGTTTCAGGAATAGGAATTTTATGGATTTACTTAAAAGCTATTTCATTTGTCTTAGTTTTAACATTGCTTGGAAGCTGGGCTTCCCCATGGATTTCAAATTTTATTATGAAACTGGGTACTAAAGAAGGTTTTTATAAAGAGCCAAGCGTGCATCTTTGCATTGCTCTTGGATTGGCCTTTTTAGTTTCTGGGGTAGCTGAAAAATATTTTGGGTTGGCAATGATTATAGGCGCATACTCATTAGGGCTTGCATTATCAGGAACAATCTTATTTAAAGAAATAGAAGAGCCTATAAAGAAAATTAATGGATTTGTTGTGCCGGTTTTTTTTACTGTTATAGGTATGCAAGTAAACTTACAGGCTATATTCGGCTCAGATTCTTTGACTACTACATTATCTTTTGCATTTGTTCTTACTATATTTGGTATCTTAAGCAAAATTATCGGCTCAGGAGTTCCAGCTCTTATTTCAGGCTTCGATAGAGAAAATTCTTGGAGGATTGGTGTTGGAATGATGCCTCGTGGTGAAGTAGCTCTTATTATTGGAGGAATTGGATTAGCTACTGGTGTTATTTCTCAGACTATTTTTGGTGTAACAATAGTTATGACAATTGTTACAACCATATTAGCTCCAATAATGCTAGAAAAAAGTTATAAAAAAGCCCCTGCTAAATAGAGAGTTAAAATAGAAGATAATAAAAATAAACGCAATATACTACTTCCAGATCATATATCTGTTAGCCAAATAAGAACCTATCTTCAGTGTGGAATGAAATATTATTTTCGTTATATTGAGGAAATTAAGCCTCCCCTTAATGGATCAATGTTGAGAGGCTTAAGTGTGGATAAGGCTGCGAATGGTCATTTTTTAATTAAAGCTTCAGATAAAATTGGAATGAAGGCAAAAGATTTTATAGATTTGGCAGTTGATCAGCACGATGAATTGGCTGATGAAGTTCAATTGGAAATCTCAAAATCAGAAAGCAGAGATACTGTTTCTAGGCTTTCAGGCTTATATCATAAAACTCACGGAAAAAACCTTATTCCAAAATCTGAAGAATCTATTCAGGTAAAATTAGTTGGTGATATGGGGATGCAGGTACCTGTAATTGGTTTTGCGGATTTAATTACTGAAGATGACATGATAGTAGATACGAAAGTTAGGTCACAAAATAGAAAATTAGATCTTAGCAGAGATATACAATTAATCACTTATTCAAAAATTACAAATATAAACAAGGTTGCTATTGCCCAAGTTGTAGATACAAAAGAACCAAAATCTGATTTAATAGTTCATGAAGTAAATGAACTTTCAATTAATTCTGTTTCTCAGAAAATTAGAAGCGTTAGTGGAGCCATAAGAAAAAGAGTATTTTTGCCTGCCCCTGAGGGAAGTTGGTACTGTTCCAAGAAATGGTGCTTTTACTGGAATATTTGTCCGTATGGAGAAAGTTCAAAATAACAAAGGAGTTAAAAATGGGATTATTAGACGGAAAAAAAGTTCTTGTAACCGGAGCAAGAAAAGGAATTGGAAGAGGAATTGCTTATAAAGTTGCTCAAGAAGGAGCTGACGTAGGTGTAAATGATTATATTAATGATGAAGAGACCCAAAAGACTGTGGATTTAGTGAAATCTTTAGGCAGGAAATGTTCATCTCATATATTTGATGTAAGCAAGAAAGATAATATTGATTCAATGATAGATGAATTTTTGGATAAAAATGGATCTATTGATGTTCTAGTTAATAATGCTATTATGCAACCTCAAAACAAGCCATTTAATGAAATAGATGAAGAATGGTGGGATTATATGATGGATTTATCATTAAAAGGTTATTTTTTTGCGTGTCAAAAGGCTTCTAAAGAGATGGTAAAGCGCAACACCGCAGGCTCTCTAATTTGTATATCAAGTGTTCATTCTTTTAGGGCTGCTAAAGATTGGACTCCTTACGGTATTGCAAAAATGGGAATAAGAAGGATGGTAAAAGGTTTAGCTGCTGATTTGTCAGGTACAGGAATTAATTCTAACTGTATTGCTCCCGGAGCAATAAATAATACAATCCCTGATGATGATAGAGTTGAGCCAGAGGCAATAAATATGCCTTGGTTTCCATCTGGAAGACAAGGTCTTCCAAGCGATATTGCTAACTCAGTAGTATTTTTATCTTCTAAAATGGGGGAATATATTAATGGCGAGACCATATTAGTAGATGGAGGTTTGATAGCTACTGGACTCGGAGATGGAAGGCCAGATGACAAATAGAAAAATAAATAATACTCCTTCTCACAGATTAAATAAGAAAATAAGAGAAGAATTAAAGTCAATAAATACTTCTGCTTTCGTTGATGTTATGGCACGACAATTTGGCTATAACCCAAGATATGTACTTATGAACAACGTTATACCTTTAAATGATGGTGGTAGGCTTGTGGCGAGGGCAATAACAGTTAGATATCTCCCTGCAAGACCTGACTTTGATGAAATCAAGCCGAAGAATGAGAAGTCTCCTGAGTATGCAGCATTTGAGATTGCAGGCCCAGGTGATGTAATAGTTATGGATTCAATGGAGACAAGTTTAATGTCAATTGGTGGTGATATTAAATTTCTGAGGTTAAAACAGAGAGGAATTGACGGCTTGGTATGTGATGGTGGCGTAAGAGATATGGGTTCTGTAGAGAAATATAATATTCGTATATGGGGTTATGGCAAGACATCTAATTTAGGGACTATGATTGGTACTCCTTGTGCAACTAATGAACCAGTAAAAGTAGATGGAATTTTAGTCATGCCAGGAGATTATATTGTGGCTGATGATGATGGAGTTGTGGTCATTCCAAGGGCTATATGCAGAGAAGTTGCGGATGCAGCAATAGAGTATGACAAATTAGAGGAGTGGATAAAGAATAAATTATCCGAAGAAAATTTATCTCCAGGGAAATATTATCCTCCAGACGAGAAGACTTACGAGGAATATAAAAATAGTCAGTAATTAAAATCTATTATCATGCCGTCATAGGCCAATTGAATATCTAAGCCTTCAGTGGTAAGTAATTTAGATAGATCGTAATTTGTCTCATCATGATCTACAGAACACATTATGTCTGTAAAGAATGCTTTTTTAGGTTTAAATTTTCTAATTGCTTCTAGGGCCTGGTTGTAAGTAAAGTGTGAGAAGTAAGCTGGCTCAGGCCTTAGTGCGTCTATTATTAATATATCTAAATCTTCAAGCATATTTTCTGAAGACGCAGGAATTTCTGAAACATCAGAAATATAAGCTATCTTCCCAAATTTATAACCAAAAGAGATATATTTATTACCATGGAATACTGGTATAGGAGTAATTTTTAAGTCTCCTATCTTAAAAGATTTTTCATCAATAATGTTGAATTGAATTTTAGGTATTGGTCCCTTAGTTTTGACTTTCCCATTTTCAAATAAATAGAAGTAAACTTTTTTGATTGATTCTAAATCTTGACTCCTTAAATTTATTTTTACAGTCTTTTGTACAAAATTTGTCCAATCTCTTAAATAATCTATGCCTCCTATAGCATCAGCGTGTGCATGAGTAATAATAAGGTCACTGATCTCTCTGATTTCATTTTTTGGAAAGAATTTAATTGCTGATTCCCAAAATGTCTTTCCTGCATCAATTATGATGTTTCTATTTTGCCCATTATCATCATTAGATTTAATTGCTATCGATGTGTTTCTTCTCCTATTTTTTGAATCTGGATTTTGTGCATCATTGCATACCTTGCAAGTTGCGTTTGGGTCAGTAAGGCAACTAACACGAGGAACTCCGTCTGATGATCCAGTCCCTAAGAAGATTAATTTTCCATTATTTCTCATTAATTTTCTTTCGATAATTGATTATTTGTTATTGTGTTGCTAAATTAACACATTGTGCTAAACATCGTATAAGCCTAATGAAAATCTATGAGGTGATAAATGTCAAATAAAGAATCAATTAAATCTAGAATTAAAAAAGGAGAGGTTGTTGTAGGCCCTTTCTGTATAGTTCCATCAGGAACAATGATTGATACATTAGGATATTCAGGCATGGACTTCTGTATTTTAGAAACTGAGCACGGACCATTAGATATGCAGACCATTACTGACTTGATTATGATTGCAAATGGAACTGGGGTTGATCCTATAGTAAGGGTGGGTGAAAACAATGAAAGATTGATTTTAAGAGCCTTGGATGTTGGCGCAACTGGAGTTCAGGTGCCTCAGATAAATGTTAAGCAGGATGCTATTGATGTAGTTAATGCAGCTAAATATGATCCAATTGGGCATAGAGGATTATCAATTTTTACCAGAGCAGGAGATTATTTTGTTAATAAAGGCAAAGACCATACAGATATACAGAATGATAAAACAATGACAATTGTTCATATAGAAGGCAAAAAAGGATTAGATAACTTAGATGAAATTATGGAAGTTGATGGCATAGATGTCCTTTTTTTGGGGCCTTACGATATTTCACAATCCTTAGGTGTTCCCGGGCAAGTCACTGATAAGAAAGTTGCTGACGCTATGAAAGTTGCAGCAGATAAAGCTAGAAGTGCTGGAAGGGCAGTAGGTTCATATGCCAAAGATGTTGAAATGGGGAAATGGCTAAAAGATTTAGGTGTACAATATATATCTATTAATACTGATTCTACAATTTACATGCAAGGCTGCGAGGCTATAGTTAAAGCTTTGAAATAAACCTATATCGGGGAGTGGCGCAGTTTGGCAGCGCGCCTGGTTTGGGACCAGGAGGTCCCGGGTTCGAATCCCGGCTCCCCGACCATAATATTTATTGAGATTGACATTCCACAGGATTATTTAGAAGATATACTTAATATAGATTTAAGGGGGCTTATATGAACTTTTTTGATTGGATTTTGATTGTGCTCTTTGCCCTAGGTGCATTGTGGGGGTATAGATCAGGATTAATTACAGGGGCATTAACTGTCGCTTCTTTGTACGTTGCTAGTTTAGTTAGCAGTCAATTTTCTGAGCGAGTAGTTGAAGTTATAAGTCAAAATGTTGAAAGTGAATCTATAGCTACTGCGTTAGCGTATGTAGTAATTTATGTTGGAATCTTTATTGCTGGAAGATTTGTAGCAAAGATTTTAAAGACAATGCTAAGTGTAGTATTGCTAGGATGGCTAGATAAAATCGGTGGTGTAGCTCTAGGTTTAGTCGCAGGCTTCTTAATAGTAGGTGCAGCAGTATCATTTATTGCTACGCTTGCTTACCCTATAGAAACAGAAGAACTTGCAGATAAATCTGGTGATGCTCTTGAACAGGCATTAACTAATGTTGCGAAAGACATGGGGGAAGGATTCTTAAGCGACACATTAGTGGAATCTGATGTTACTACAGTAGTAGTAGATGTATATAACGGAATTCCAGGCGGAGCATTAGGAATGCTGCCAGGTGATTTTTCATACGCATATGAAGTACTAGACAAGAAAAAATCTTTAGCGTCGGAGTAATAATTGTTTAAGCGTCCAGCTGTAAAAATTTTCATATTATTAGTAACTTTAGGTTCTTTCTATTTCGTTACCCAAGATGTTAGTGCAGTTGACCATGAAGCTGAATTAGACTTTAATAATCAAATTCCTACTGATAGGCCTTATATGGATGGAACTGTAGTTTTTGACTCAAAAATGAATGGTAATTGGGATATATACGCCATGGATGGGCAAGGTGGCAACTTGAGGCAACTTACTTTTTCTCCTTCTGATGAAAGATGGCCAACTATTAGCCCAGACGGGTCTCATGTCGCTTATTCCTCAAATCAGGATGGATTCTTCAATATTGTTATTAAAGATATGCAAGGAGATAGGCAATTCAATTTGACCCATAACGGGTCCAATGAAACGCAACCTGATTGGGGCCCTTGGGATCAGATGATATTTGTATCGGATGTCAATGGCAATAAGGATTTATTTTTAAAAAATATTTGGGGAACTCCAGAAGAATCAGGTTATGGTCAAAGTGAAGCAGTTCCTATGACTTTTACCCCTCAAGATGAATCAGAACCTGCATTTGCTGGAGAATCACACGGTAATATATTTGCATATCAAGTAAATGGGAATATTTGGGGCTACAATATGGATGATTTTAGGAATTGGGCTATAAGAGAAGGTGGTGAAAATGAGAGATCTCCTGCTTTTCATCCTTATGAAGGAATTCGCCCCTCAAGAGAAATGCAACCTCAATTTTTATTTCTTAAGAATGACCAGCTATATTGGTCAAACATAGGATGGCAAAATAATTATAGCCAAGAGCAGCTCCCTGTACGAATTCCAGGTGAAATTAATACAGTAGCATTCTCACAGGATGATCCTTGCACTATTGCATTCACCACAAAACAGGGAGGCAAGATTGGATTGGTAAATCATTGTGATCCCGGATCAAATGCAATTTTACTTCCTGATGGCAATTCCAATTTTGGTGCAGAAAAAATAGATTATGGCCGAAATAGTCGAGGTGGAGGCATGATGGGAGGCATGATGGGAGGCATGAAAGGAATGGCAGATATGGGCGATAGAATGATGCAAGATATGCAGAGGCAAGATGATGAAAGAATGAGGATGGAGCAAGAAAGAATGGAAGAGCAGATGAGGATGGATAGGGAAAGAATGGAAGAGCAAGACAGGATGAATCAAGAGATGATGGAAAGGCAGATTGAGGCTGACAGGGAAAGAATGGAAATGGAGAGAGAAAGAACCGAGATGCAGATGGAGGCTGACAGGGAAAGAATGGAACAAGAAAGACAGATGAGGGAAGAGCAAGACAGGATGGATAGAGAAATGATGGATGAACAGATGAGGATGGAGCAAGAAAGGATGGAGCAACAAAGAGAGATGATGAGAAACATGGATGGAGATGGAGGGCGTGATGACTTTTTTGAACCGGATGAAAGATGTTTCGTTGAGGATGAAGAGGATTCTAGAGGTCTTTTTGGAAATATTGATATAGGAACTGAAATAGATTGCGGACAAGAGCAAGGATTTGATAAGAGATTGCAAGATCCTACAACACTAGCAATGCTTGGTCTTGTAGTAACTGTAGGAGCTACTTTGCTTCAAATGCTTAGAGGGAATTAACATTTTTATAAATTAAGGCTAAAATAAACTACTAGAGGAAATAGAGAAATAATATGACTACAAATCCAAATGTGCCACAAGAAATAAGAGGGGTTTCTAACTTTATAGTTAAAACCTTCGTCAACTTATTAGTATCATTACCTTTTTTAGGTTTTGCAGTTTATGGTTTACTTCTTGCTGAAGGAGATGCTAAAGCTGATTTATTACTCCCTTCTATTGTTTGTGCGGCTATAGGAGGTTTTCTTTTAGTTACTGGCTTTGTACTTGGTTTCCTTGCAAGTTTTCCTATGCCAATGTTGGTAAAAGGAGAGAAAGAACTAATAATGAGGCACCCAACAATGAGACCTGCATATTTTAGAATGTTGGTTTCCGTGCCTTTCTTTGGCATTGCTGGTTATTTATTCTTCGTTACGCTTGCTCCTTACGTATATCCATTCGTTGTTGGTTTAATTGGATTTTGGCTTTTCTTTAAGGGAACTACTAGATACTTGAGAAATCTATGTATCACATATCTTGTAACAGATAGAAGGATAATTCATATGTATAAGTTTCTATGGCTTTATACTAATGAAATTCCTGTTGGTAGAATAATATCTATCCAAGAGGCAAGAAGTTTATTTGAGATAGTAACTGGAAGAGGAAGCGTGGTGGTATCAAGCGGAATTGGCGCAAGAATGACGATTAGGATGGAAGAAATAACTGATCCAGGTCCAGTAGCAAATGAATTAAGAGGACTATTGCCCGAATAATAGACTCTTTGCGGATTAATAAAGAAGATATTAGAAAAAACTCCCTTTTATATTTTTTATCTTTTGGGCATGGGGCAAAGCATGTATTTTCATCTTCTGTTCAGGTATTAATTCCATTTATAAAGGAAAGTTTATCCCTTTCAGGAGTTCAAATTGGTGCTTTGGCTTCCACTAATAGTATTGCTGCAGGATTAATTAATGTTCCCGCAGGACTATTAACTGATTTATATAAAAAAAGAGTTGGCTTAATCATTTCTTCTAGTGCATTTATGTTATTCTTTGGCTTCCTTTTAGTTTCCGTTCTTTCAGAATCTAACTGGATATTGCTAGGATTTATTTCTTTTATTATCTTAGGGGCTGGGGCAAATCTTTGGCATCCTCCTGCATTTGCAGTTTTAAGTTCAAGATACCCAGATAAAAAGGCATATGCTTTAGGAGTCCACTTATCTGCTGCTTCAGCTGGAAATGCGATAGGCCCTTTGATTACTGGTAGCCTTTTATCAGGAATAGTAATTTACAAGTCGTTATCAATTGATTTTGAATGGAGAGAATTAGCTTTTTTAATGGCAATATTGTGTTTAATTTTGTCTTCCATTGTTTTTTTATTTAGTGCAAAAATATCTATAGATTCTGCAGGAAGCCTCAATTTTAAAAATTATTTTTCAAAAGCCATTCAATCATTAAAAAGAATAGAAGTTATAACTATGGTGTCTCTTCATGCGATTAGGCAGTCCGTGCATAGTGCATTTACTGTATATTTCTTAATATATCTAAAGGAATACCTAGATTTAACTCCTTTATCTATTGGAGTTCATTTCTCTCTTATAGGTATATCTGGAGTAATTTTCACTCCATTATGGGGGCATATTTCAGATCGAGTTGGCAGATTGCCTGTAATAACTTTAGGCATGCTTCTTACAAGTTTATTTATTTTTCTGATTAGATTTGGTAATTCAGGAATAACTTTGATAATCCTTCTTTTATTATTAGGGTGTGTTTTATTTGCAATAATCCCAGTGATTGCTGCTGCTGCTATGGATTATACTGTTCCAGGCACTGAAGGTACTTCAGTATCATTATTGTTTACTGGAGGGGCCATATTAGGTTCACTTTCGCCTATAGTTGCAGGCTTATTTTACGATTTAAGTGGATTTGATTCTGTAATTATACTTACCTCGCTGTTAGCATTAATA
>JAYZIQ010000035.1:0-33306 GCA_036165455.1 Chloroflexota bacterium
TTTTATTATAAGATAAAAATAACACCTAAATAACAATAAGTAACAAGAGTAATGTTAAAAAATTCGCAGAGAATTCCTGATTTTTTGTAGACTGTGTCTCATATCAAAATCAGATTCTAATGAGCTCTCAACAAACCTAACCGCATTAAGCACAGTGGCATGATTTTTGTTGCCTAATATGCTTCCAGAAGCAGACAAGGTTAGGTTAAGGTCTTTATTTAAAATAAAACTAGAAAGCCTTCGAGCATAAACAATTTGGGCCCCCCTACTATTACTTTTAATTTCTTCTTCTGTTACCCCTAGGTGGGCTGCAACTTTATGTATAACCTCACCAGGCAATGGCTTATTGTTAATCTTAATGTCATCAAAACCTATTATCATAGATTTGGCCCCATCAAGATCAATTAGCTCTCCTTTTAATTGAGACATCGCCTTTAACCTGTTTAAAATAGATTCGATCTGGCGAATATTTACCTGGCATAATTGAGCAACGTAATCTATAATTTCGCTATTAATATTAAGGCATAGTCTTTCAGCTTTATATTCAATAATTGCCACTTTTGTTTCATAGTCAGGGGGATTAATAACAACCACCAATCCGGATTGAAAGCGACTCGTTAGTCTTGCCTCAAATTCAATTAATTTTGAAGGATCATCACCAGCTAGAATTATTTTTTTATCGCTTCAGTAAAGGTCATTAAATGTGTGAAAAAACCCTTCCTGGGTTTGTGTTTTGCCACTTAAAAATTGAATATCATCGACAATTAAAGCGTCACAAGATCTGTGCTCACTTCGAAAAGATTCCGTTTTCTTTTCTTTGATTGCCTTGATGTACTCATTTGTGAATCTTTCAGAGGTAATATATTTCACTTTTAAGCCTTTGCTCATAAGTGCGCCATGAATTGATAAAAGGAGGTGGGTTTTGCCAAGACCTACGTTTGAATAAATATATAAAGGATTAAAATCCGTTTCTGAAAAATCAGCAAATTGTTTACATGCTGCAAAAGCCAGCTCATTTGAAGGCCCAACGATAAAAGAATCAAAAGCATATTTATTATTATCTGGTTTTGATGGAAGACGAATTTCAGTTTTTACAGAATTTTTATTAATTATTAGAATTTCAGTTGGCTCACCGCTTGACTCTTCAACAGCTCTTTTTAAGTCAGGCATTAACCGGGCCTGCAACATTTCTAAAGCAAAGGGGCTATCAACACTTAGAGTTAAAGAATTATTTTCATAAGCAGTGGGCTCAATAGGTGATATCCACATCTTAAAATTTATTGAGTTTATTTCTTCTTCAAGGATCCTAAGAGACCTTGACCATAAACTTTTTATGTCCAATTATTTCCCCTCATGCCCTCTAAAATTTGACAAAAAGATACAGCGGATGCAAGTATTTGATTTCAAAATTTAGAGGCCCAAAATTATTAAAGCCGTCACTGCAAAACATCAATAAAATATTTATACAATTGATTAGACAAACATAACATATGGCAAGGCATATATGGCAATACCTTTCTTTGTAAAATATCCCCAAAATTCTGGGAAATATTGTGAAAAGCTGTTCTTTTTTTCACAGGCTAGTTTAAGAGAACAAATGTTCTTTAATGTTGTAATATAAAAATTATGAAAATTATTTTTTTTGGCACAGATGAAAATGCAAAATTGGTTTTGAGAGACCTTCACCTCTCCTCTCATAATGTTGTGTTGGTAGTTACAGTTTCAGACAAAATAAGATCTAGGGGAACCAAAAAAACCCCTACCCCTATTAAAGAGTACTGTCTTGAAAGCAAAATTAATTGTGTTGACCAAATGCCGGAAGCCAGCGACCTCAAAAATCTGAACCCAGATGTAATTGTGGTTGCTTCATATGGTAGAATAATTCCGGACGAAATTATTAATTTGCCTAAATATGGTGCACTAAATTTACACCCTTCGTTGCTGCCAAAATATAGAGGCCCTTCTCCAGTACATGCTGCCATCAAAAATGGTGACCATATTACGGGCGTATCCATAATAGTTCTTTCCAAAGAGCTCGATGCTGGGCCAATAGTTGAGCAAGCAAGCCAAGCCATAGAAAAGTCAGATAACCTAAAGACGCTTACTAAAAGCCTCTTCGTAAAAGGCTCTAACATTATTAAAAAAGTATTAGATAACCCCTCAAAAATTAAGGATTCAGAAGAGCAGGACCACTCTCTTTCTGTAATGACAAAAAAAATATCAAAAGAAGATGCGCATATTGACTGGAGCAAGCCAGGAATAAAAATAATAAATCACGTAAGAGCATTTGATGATAAGAGCGCTGCCTATTCTTTTATAGATGGAAAAAGAATGAAAGTATATAAATCTCTATTTCTGGATAATGCCGCCCCTCCCAATCATGTCTTCATGGGCAATCATGGTGGCCATAGTAGGCCCAAGGGGGCCCTCGGCGTAGACATGCAAGGAAATTTAGTTGTCACTGTCTGCGACGGAATGATAATTATCCAGGAGCTACAATTAGAAGGAAGGTCCCGAATGAAGGGTTCTGAGTTCGCAAGAGGCTATTTTCCGCCAGACCCAAAGGGTCATGTTGGTCGTTGTCTTGAAAAATCTCTAAGCTGAAGGCACTATGACTGTTATCTCTCGTCTTGCGAGATGTCCCCGAACAGTTGGCATGTTTTCTTTCCACCAGTCACTACCGTAAAAAGCCTCTTCTTTTACTTTAATATCTTCAAGGCTTTCATATGTTCTTATCCATATAAACCGCTCTTTTTCTTCATCCATCCATGCAGACTGTATTCCCATTCCAAACTCTAGAGTTTTAGGGGCGATCATCTCATGAAATAATTTTAACCAGCTATCTGCCATCCCCTTGTTAATTGTGTATATTCTTAATTGTCCAACCATAGATTTACCTTTACTGTATTTTCTGTAATTATAGTAAATATCTTTACATAAAAGAATAGGCAGTAGGGGGCAATATGAAAATAGAAAAAGTAGAGCTAAGGGAATTAAACGGAATTCTTAAAACAGAAAATATTTTTTGGGAAGAGAGGCTGGTAAGGCCAATAGATATTTATCCTGACCATAGGGCCGAAGAGTTTAATGAAACAAAATTCGGCAGCGCCCAAGAGGGGCACGAATACCCTATTTCTGCGGTATTTATTGAGATTAAAACTGATGAAGGGGCTACAGGAATAGGCGGGCCCATAGATAGGGCTCAAGCATATTTAATTAAAGAACAACTGACCCACTTGCTTATAGGAAAAGACCCGATAGCAATAGAATTGATTTGGGACCAGATGCATAGGTTTCAGGTTCATGGAAGGCAAGGAACGCCAATGCTTGCGCTTAGCGCAATTGACTGCGCATTATGGGACCTTAAAGGAAAGTATTACAACACGCCGGTATATAAATTAATTGGAGGCCCAACGAGAACTGAAGTGCCGGCTTATGCAAGTATGCTTGGTTTTAGTGTTGAAGATTTAGGGTTAGTAAAAGAAAGGGCTCAACAATTCAAGGAAATGGGGTACACTGCGCAAAAATGGTTTTTCCGGCATGGACCAATGAGCGGACACGAAGGAATTAAAAAGAACGTTGCAATGGTTAAGGTGCTTAGAGAGGTGCTGGGCGAAGATTATGATATTATGCTTGATTGTTGGCAAAGCTGGAATTTAAATTATGCAGTAAAAATGATTTCTCGTATTGAGGAGTATGAGCCGAGGTGGCTTGAAGAGGTGGCTATGCCTGACAGGATAGACACTTATAGACAGGTAAGAGAAAGCACTTCAATCCCGCTTTCAGGGGCTGAGCATGAATATACACGGTGGGGCTTTAAAAGGTTTGTGGATGAAGAGGCGCTTGATATTTTGCAGCCCGATATATATTGGGCAGGAGGGTTAAGCGAAACACTAAAAATCGCAAACTATGCAACAATACATGACCTAATAACAATACCACATGGGCATTCCTCTAGAGCTGGAATAAACTTTTCGCTAACTCAATCGCCTGTACACACCCCTTACCAAGAATTTTTAGTTAAGTGGAATGCTATTCATCAATTTTTCTTAAGAACTCCAATAAACCCAGAAAGCGGAATGATAGCAATACCTGAAGAGCCAGGCTTAGGAATGGAAATTGACGACTCAAAAATAGAATCAGAAACAATAATTAAATAATTGACCTAGATCTTCTTCGCCCTCTAAATCTTTTTTTTGCAGGGCCTATCTGGCCAATGCCCTCCTGGTCTCTTTTGGGAAAGCTAAACATTAAATCTTTTTTTGTTTTTTTGGGTTTATCGGCTGTAGTTTTTTTGGGCTTATTTATTTTAGCTTCAGGTTTTATTTTTGATTCTTTAATTAGATATTGACCAGTAAAAGAACCATTAACTGCGGCTATATTTTCAGGGGAGCCTTCCGCAATTAATTCGCCACCACTTTCGCCTGCGCCAGGGCCAAGGTCAATTATCCAGTCTGCGTTTTTAATCACATCTAAATGATGTTCTATTAGAACAACACTGTTTCCGGCGTCTACCAACCTATGCAATATTTTTATAAGTGCGTTACAGTCTTCGAAAGAAAGCCCTGTAGTAGGCTCATCTAAAATAAATAGAGTCTTTCCTGTTGCCCTCTTAGAAAGGTATGTTGAAAGTTTAACCCTTTGGGCTTCTCCTCCACTTAAAGTGGTTGCAGGCTGTCCTAATTTTATGTAGCCTAGCCCCACATCTTTTAGTGTTTCAAGCTTTTTATAAATGGATTGATAAGGCGAAAACACATTGAGCGCTTCTGATACTGTTAAGTCTAGTATTTCAGAAATTGAAAGGCCTTTAAACTTTATCTTTAAGGCTTCTTGGTTATACCTCTTTCCTTTGCAGTCTTCGCACGGAACATTTACGTCTGGCAGAAACTGCATTTGTATCTCGTTATACCCAGCACCTTCGCAGTTCTCGCACCTCCCCCCTTTCACATTAAAAGAAAATCGCCCAGCTTTATAGCCTTTAGCTCTTGATTCTGGAACTGAAGCAAAAAGATCTCTAATTGGGCCAAAAAGACCTGTGTATGTAGCAGGGTTTGATCTTGGAGTTCTCCCTATAGGGCTTTGATCGATGTTAATGACTTTGTCTAGCTCTGAAAGCCCTAAAACACCTTTGTGTTTACCTGGTATTTCTCTCGAACCATGAAAATGTTTATACAAGGATTTATATAATATTTCATTTATTAAGGTGCTTTTTCCAGACCCAGAAGCCCCAGTAACACACACCAATACTTGCAGAGGGATAGAGATATCCAAGCTTTTAAGATTATTTTCTTCAGCCCCAAGAATTTGTATATGCTTGCCTTTTAGCTTAGGCCTTCTTTTTTTAGGAATCTCAATGCTTTTTTTGCCTGATAGATATTCGCCTGTTAAAGAGTTGTTAGATTTAATAATTTTTTCTATCGATCCTTGCGCAGTTATATTCCCCCCTAAGCTTCCTGCTCTAGGGCCAAGGTCAATTATATGGTCAGCAGCACGCATTATAGACTCATCATGCTCAACAACCAAGATGGTGTTCCCTAAATTTCTTAGTTCTATCAAGGTATTAATTAGCCTGTCATTATCTATAGGGTGCAGGCCTATAGAGGGCTCATCACATACATACATAACCCCTGTAAGCCCGGATCCAATTTGAGATGCGAGCCGTATTCTTTGACCCTCCCCCCCGCTTAAAGTTGAGGTGGGTCTGTTTAGCGAAATATACCCAAGGCCAACTTTATCTAAAAACTTAAGCCTAGATGAAATTTCTTTAAATATTTGTGACCCAATTTTTAGCTCAGATTTATTCAAAGAGTCATTTTGTGATGACTTTTTTTCTTGCGACCTTTCTATCCATTTGTAGCAATCTTTAACAGAAAGGTCAGATATTTCAAAAATATTTTCATTTAGTATTTTGACTGATAAAGCATCTTTTTTGAGTCTTTGGCCTTTGCAGTCTGAGCATCTTTTTTGAGTCATGAATGACTGTAGAGAGTCTCTCACAGAAGAGGATTCAGAAGAGTGGAACCTTTTTTCAAGTATGTTAACTATTCCCGTAAATTTTGTTCTCCAAATTCTTTCCTTTCCTCTTTTTGAAGAGTATCTCACGGGGTAAACGTCATTTTTGGATCCATATAAAATTAATTTCAAAATATTTGGGTCCAAATTTTTGACTTTATCTTCCACAGAAAACCCATGAACCTCAGAAAGCGTTCTTATGAAATTATATTCCCAGGCCAAGGCACCATTTTTTAGTGTCCAAGGAACAACAGCCCCATCTATTAATTTTTTATTAGGATCTGGAATAATTAGTTCAGGCTCAATTTGTAATTTATAGCCTAGGCCAGAACAAGACTTGCAGGCACCATAAGGCGTGTTAAACGAGAAATTTCTGGGCTCCAGCTCTTCTATGCTTATATCACATTTAGTACAAGATAAATTTTCTGAAACTATGGTGTCCTCTTCCGAGGCACTGGCTATAATCAGCCTACCCTCCCCAAGAGACAAGCATGTTTCTACAGACTCATTTAATCTTGATCTGTCCATAGTCTTTTTTATAATTAGCCTGTCTACAACAACTTCGATGTTGTGCCACTTATTTTTATTTAAGTTAATTTCCTTTTCTAATTCAAAAATATTTTCATCTATTCTTGCCCTAACATAACCATCTCTCTTTATCTTTGAAATAACATTCTTGTGTTCACCTTTCATGTGTTTAATTATTGGTGCCAATAGCATAATTCTTTTATTTTCTTCTAATTTGAGTATTCTTTCTGTAATTTCTTCAACGGATTGTTTAGCAACTATTTCTCCACATGACGGACAATGAGGCCTCCCTATTCTTGAAAAAAGAAGCCTTAAATAATCATAGATTTCTGTTACGGTGCCAACTGTAGACCTTGGGTTTTTAGAGACCCCTTTTTGATCTATTGAAATGGCTGGGCTAAGGCCTTCGATTGAGTCGACATCAGGCTTTTCCATTCTGCCTAAAAACTGTCTAGCATATGCAGACAAAGATTCCATATACCTTCTTTGCCCTTCTGCGAATATTGTATTGAATGCCAAGGAGCTTTTGCCTGAACCTGAAACCCCAGTTATAACAACAAATTTGTCCCGGGGGATATCTACATTTATATTGTTTAGGTTGTTTTCCCTGGCGCCCTTAACTTTAATTTTTTTTGAAACTGACATTACATTATAAGTCACTAAATTTAACTGTTTTCAATTGTACACCTATTATGTCGCGGATTGATTTCTGAATTAATTTTCTGCAATTATTTATTTCTTTTTCTGCCAAATTTAAATTTATTAGGCCCTTATATTTTTTTCTACTTATTGTTCTAAGAATGAGCTGCTGCTCTATAGTAACCTTAATGCTCTCATAGTGAATTTCTTTGGATTCAAAACAGCCTCCGCAATAAAACCCCCCAGCTTTTGAAGAGAAGTAATGGTCTGATCTTTCCAGTTTTTTATTGCAATTTGTGCAATCAAAAAGCCTAATTCCAAAGCCCTGATATTTTAATAATTCGAATTCAAAGATTAAAATATCTAAGTCTGGCATTTTTGAATTATGAATATTTGATAGAGTGCTAATTAATAAACTTAAAATATAAGAGTTGTCTTCGTTTTCAGAAGACAAAGACTCTGATAGTTCCATCATATATTGTGCCCTTAATATCAAGTTATATTCTTTTTTTATTTCTAAGAATGAGCTAATTGATTCTACCTGAGAGACAGAATTTAATGATTTGCTGGGCCTATAATAAAGCATGACATAATTCAAAGGCTCTATGTGTCCAGACAATTTTGAGCTAGGTTTTTTTGCTCCCCTAGCAATGAATTTCATAATTCCATTGTCTGATATTAAGGTAAAGATGCGATCAGCCTCTTTATAATTTGTGCACCTAGTTATGATGCCTTTTGCTTGCCTGCTAATTGACTTCATCAACAGATGTTCTGTTTTGAAAGGCATTTGATAGAGTGTTAAAGTCAGAATATTCAAGGTCTGTTCCAGATGCCAGCCCTCTAGCAAGCCTTGTAAGCTTAATATTATTATAGTTTTCAGAAATAATTTTATTTAAGTACATTCCGGTTGCCTCTCCTTCTAGCGTAGGATTTGTTGCCAAAATTATTTCTTCGGTTTCTCCTTTATTTAACCTTTTCATAAGCTCTTCAATTTTTAATTTCTCAGGACCAACCCCATTTATTGGTGATATTGCGCCATGAAGAACGTGGAATGAGCCTTTATGTATTCCTGACATTTCTATGGTGATGGCATCTATCACATTTTCTACAATACAAATTTGAGTAGAATCTTTTTCGTAGCAGTAGCTACAATTTTCAGAGTTTTTGTCGCTCGTAATAAAACAACAAGTTTTGCAGAAACCAAGATTTTCTTTAACTTCTAGCAAAGCCTCAGATAATTTTAATGTGTCCTCTTTGTTTTGAGATAAAACAAAATACGATAGCCTTTGAGCTGTTTTGGGTCCTATTCCTGGTAGCGCAGAAAAAGCAATTATTAATTTTTGTACTTCTACCGGAAGAGAGTTGTTGCTAGAAGTCATTTTTTAAAATAAGCCAGGGATTTTTATTCCGCCAGTAACCTTTTTCATTTTTTTCTGGGCAGCTTTATCAGCTTTGCTTGTGGCATCATTTACCGCATCTTTGATAAACTTCTCAACTAAAGACTTATCCTTTTGTTCAAAAATTTTTTCTGACACGGTTACCTCTTCAATGGTTTTGCCACCAACCATTTTGATTGATATTCCACCAGACGACCCTTCAGTTTCCATTTTAGCAATTTCTTCTTGAGCTTCTTTCATCTTTTCTTGCATTTTTTTTGCCTGCTTCATCATTGCATTATTAAACATTTTTGCCTTCCTTTTATTTCTTATCTTTAATTTTTGCACCCATCGAAATAGCGTGCTGAACAATAGGTGTTTTTATTAAAGGATTTTGTTCTTTTTTATCTCCATTAACATTATCTTCAATTAAAATTTCAAGATTTTCTTTAAAAAAATTATTTATAGTGCTTTGGACCTTTTCTCTAACTTTTCCATTTGATATTTCGTCTAAGAAATTTTGTTTCATGGTTTTACTTTTAAATGTTAGAGAAATTTTGCTTTCTTTTATTTCTGGCAAAACAGATTTTAATAGGCCCCCTAGGAAATATTTGTCTCCCTTTTCTCTTCTGAGTGCAGAACAAACCTCATCCCACTCTTTTTTAAAGGCAGGCCCCTTGGCTTCTACACTTTCTGGCGCAGTTTCTTGTTGAGGAGCAGGCCCCTTGGCTTCTACACTTTCTGGCGCAGTTTCTTGTTGAGGCCTTCCGAGCAAACAAGCATCAATTATTGCTAACTCTAAACTTATAGGGGGGTATTCGTTAGAAGGGACATTAGCATTTAAAATAACAGAAGTTACCGAACCAAGATCTTTTAATGAATATTTTTTAGATAGCTCTGAATATTTCATTATTGTATGCTCTGTCTCTTCTAAAAGGCTGGAAAGACTATTTTTTGTGTATATTAAGCCCCTTAAATTTTTCAGAAGCCTATCTTTTATCATTTTAGGGTCAGTGCCATTATTAATTTCATTTTGAATAAGCGACAAAACTTTATCAGGCTCTTTGTCTAATATTAAGGAAAGAATTTCTAAAGAAGAGGAAAGGGACCCAACCCCTAAAAACTTTATAAGATGCTCTTCGTTTATATCATCCTCCCCAATAGATGAAATTTGTTGCAAAAGGTTTTCGGCATCTCTTAGGCTTCCTGAGGAATTAACAGATATCAGATCTAGTGCAGGACCATCAATTAGAATATTTTCATCTTTGGCGATAAGAGATAAGTGGCTTGAAATCTCCTTATGATTTATCCTTTTGAAGTCAAATCGTTGGCATCTAGAAATTATAGTTAGGGGAAGCGAGTCAACTTCTGTTGTTGCAAGAATAATAACCACATTTTCCGGAGGCTCTTCTAAAAGTTTTAAAAAGGCTTGCTGTGCAGGCCCAGTTAGCCCATGAGCCTCATCGATTATATAAACTTTTTTAGAACCAATATTAGGAGCAAACAGAGCCTTCTCTTTTATATCCCTTATATCATCTATGCTCCTATTTGATGCTGCATCAATTTCAATCAAATCAATCATAGATCCAGCATTCATTGATGAACAAATTTCACAAAACTTTCTTGTTCCAGCCTCTTGCATATTGCAGTTGGGGGAATTAGTGCAATTTAATGCTTTTGCTAAGATTCTAGCGGTTGTGGTTTTGCCAACACCCCTAGGGCCTGAAAAAAGATAAGAGTGACTCGTATTAGATTGATCAATAGCATTTTTAAGGGTCTGCGTTACGTGTTCTTGCCCAACAATCTCATTAAATGTTAGAGGTCTCCATTTTTGATATAAAACTCTATTGTCCATTTCTGCTTTCTAATGATAGTTTAGCTTTTAAGTGGTCTAATTTTAAGTGTTTTATAATTTCAACGGTTTTAATTATCATTTTCTTTTTCATCATTTTGTTCTTATGGTCGTAACCTAGGAGGTGCAAGACTCCATGAGCAAGAATAATATTTAATTCTAATTCAATCCCAGTTTTATGTGTTCTTGCCTGCTCTTTTATTTTAGGAAAGGATATAAATATGTCTCCTAAATATTTAAGATCTTCATAACCATTAATGTCCTTGCTGATTATCTTTCCTTCGCTCCAATTATTATTAAAGGGAAATGCCAGAACGTCAGTAGGCCCCTTTTTGCCCAAGAAAGTATTATTAAGCTCCTCTAATTTTTCATTAGAAGTTATAGATAAAGAAACCGATTCATCATAATTATCCAAAGCTCCGTGATCAATAGAAGACATAATGCAATTTCTTAAATTTTTCTTATTTGTGCTTTTTTTAAAGTCTTGGTCTATGGAAATTAGAATTTTATTCATTGTTTTAAATCAACTATCAAATTAGAATCTTCTTTAATTATTTTATATTTTGAGGTTAGCAACATCATCTGTTTATTGTATTCAGAAATTTCGTTTAACTCATTAAGGCATTGCCTGATGTAATAATTTATTTCTTTCCTATCAAACCTTTTAACTTCTAAATAAGTTATAAAATTAATTAAATTGGGTATTACAATTTCTGATAGTTTAGCTTTTATGGATCTATTCTCAATTGAATAAGATAACATCTCAGTTTCCAGTAACACCTTTTTTGCCTCTTGTATGTAATTTTCAAGTCTTTTAGAATTTAATTCATTCATAGATAAAAATTTGTTTAAGGGGTATTTTACATGAAAAGAGTAGGTTTTATATTTAAGGTTAAAGAATCAAAAATCGATGAATACAAAAAACATCATAAAGAAGTTTGGCCTGAGATGTTGAGTGCATTAAGAAAAAATGGATGGAGAAACTATTCAATTTTTTTAAAGCCAGACGGGACTTTATTTGGTTATTTTGAAGCTGAAAAAAGTTTTAAAGACTCACTTCAAGGAATGGAAAGAGAAGAAATTAATTCAAAGTGGCAGGAATTTATGAAGCCTTATTTTGAAGATATTAATGAAAGCAGGCCCGATGAATCCATGGTAGAGCTAGAAGAAGTTTTTCATACGGATTAAGAACGGTTAGGCAATATCAATATTTTTTACTTCAAGAGCATTTGTTTGAATAAACCTTCTTCTTGGAGCTACATCATCACCCATCAATTTTCTAAATAATTCATCTGCTGCAGTCGCATCCTCTGCTGTAACCTGAAGAAGTACCCTATTTTCAGGATCCATTGTTGTTTCCCAAAGCTGGTCTGCGTTCATTTCTCCAAGACCTTTGTATCTTTGTATGCTCACACCAGTGTTGTCGGCATTGGACTCCAATATTGACGGAATTTCTTTCCATGAAATTTTTGAAGATATGTTTTCATCGCCTTTAATTACATCGAATGTATCTTCGCTTATATATTTGCCTAGTTTGTCATATAAAATTTTAAGCCTATTTAAGGTTGGATGTTCAAAAATGCTCCTCGTTACCTCGAAGCCTTCGACATTATGTTTAATTTCAGGAACTTCTTCTTCAGGAACTTCTTCTTCAGGAACTTCTTCTTCAGATTCATTATTTATTAAATCATCAAAAGATGACTGAGGGTCATCTGGTGGCTGATTTTCACTTTTTGGATGATCAAAATTTAGTTCCCTTAATTCAAGGTCTGTAATCAATTTCTCAATTACCAGTGAAGGTATTTCAAGAGACTCAAGTCCTTTATAACTTTCTATATAATCTCTGATGTTAGAAGCTAAAATTCCCAACTCAGATTTTTCTAGCTTCACATCTTTATCTTTGCTTCCAATAATTTTTAATTTTCCATATACTTTTTCTGCCATCCATCCATCTTTTTCAGCTTCTGAATAAAGCCATTGAGAAGATTTCCCTTTTGAGCCTTTGTATAAAGGTGGCTGCGCAATAAATAAGTTGCCATCCCCAATTAATTGGGGCATGTTTCTGTAAAAGAAAGTTAAAAGCAAAGTTCTAATGTGAGCGCCATCAACATCTGCATCTGTCATAATTACTATTTTGTGATACCTAAGCTTTGATGCATCATAATCCTCTAAACCTATGCCAGTTCCAGTTGCGGTAATTAGTGCTGCAATTTCAGCATGACCTAGCATTTTGTCAGGCCTTGCTTTTTCAACATTTAATATCTTGCCTCTCAGAGGTAATATGGCTTGAAAATTTCTGTCTCTTCCTTGCTTAGCAGAACCACCAGCAGAATCACCCTCTACAAGAAAGAGTTCGCTTTTTGCAGGATCTTTTTCAGTACAATCTGCAAGCTTTCCTGGCAAGGCACCGCCTTCCATAGCATTTTTTCTAATAACCAGGTCTCTAGCTTTTTTGGCTGCTTCTCTTGCCCTTGCCGCAGTTGCCGCTTTTTCTAGAATTGATTTTGCATCACCAGGATTATCTTCAAGATATTCAGATAGTTGTTGTGTCATTAGAGAGGTAACAGCAGATTCTATTTCAGGATTTCCAAGCTTTGCTTTAGTTTGACCTTCAAATTGAGGCTCACCAAGCTTTACGCTTATTACAGCCATTAGTCCTTCCCTTACATCGTCACCTGAAACATCTTTTAGGTCATCTTTTAATAAGCCATTTTTTTTACCATAATTATTTATTGCTCGAGTCAAAGACCTTCTAAAGCCAGTTAAGTGAGTGCCCCCTTCAGGAGTCACGATACAGTTTGCAAAAGAAAGGACATTCTCTTGAAATGTTTCATTATATTGAAATGCTATATCAACAATAACAGGGGTTTCTACTTTTGCTTTTGAGTCGTCCGGAGATAAGGTTCCGTTTATTGAAGCTATATTTTGATGTATAGGGCTTCTTGACCTGTTAAGGCTTCTTACATAACTTTGGACACCTCCTGTAAATCTAAAAGTTGTAGAGTTATTAGGCCAAATACTAGAATGAAAATTACTTTTAAATCTAATTGTAAGCTTAGGGTTTAAATAAGCCATTTGCCTAAACCTATCTGTTATTTTCTTGTAGTCATAGTCTATATTTTTAAAAATTTCTATATCAGGCATAAAAGTAATTGAAGTTCCTGTTTCATTTTTTATTGACTCTTCGAGGGGTGTTTTTTCAATTTCAGTTACAATTTTCCCTCTTGAATATTCTTGTTTGTTAAGGAAGCCATCTCTTTTTACAGAAACTATTAGGCTTTCTGAAAGAGCATTAACTACTGAGGCCCCAACTCCATGAAGTCCTCCTGATACTTGATAAGACTTGCTTTCAAATTTTCCTCCGGCATGAAGAGTTGTCATTACTATTTCTAGAGCTGACTTGCCTGTCCCCTTCTTTACATCTACAGGAATACCTCTTCCGTTATCTGTGACGGTTACCGACCCATCCTCGTTTAATATTATTTCGACAGTATCGCAAAATCCTGCCATAGATTCATCAACACTATTATCTACAATTTCGTGTATCAAGTGTTGTACGCCTTCTAGTCCAGTTGTTCCAATATACATACCGGGTCTCTTACGAACAGCCTCAAGACCTTTAAGTACCGTTATTTCTTCAGACGTATATTTTGTGTTTGCCATGATATTAGTTTGCTTAGTTATAAGTTAGGCTAAATTAGTTAAATATTCATTATTTATTATATAATTATCCCAACTACAAATCTTTAAATATTAGATACTAAATAATACAAAATGATAAGCAAAGAAAAGCAATTCTTAATGTTAGCCCGAATGATAAGAATTCGTTTGTTTGAGTCTGCTTTGATAGAGTGCCAGAAGTCTGGAGAAATAGTGGGCAGTCTTCACACTTATATTGGAGAAGAAGCTGTGGCGGTCGGTTCTTGTGTAGCACTGAATGATGATGATTATATAGCTGGAAACCATCGCTCCCATGGACACCCCATAGCTAAAGGCGGAGATATCAATAAAGCTATGGCAGAAATATTTGGTAAGCGGGATGGTTATTGTAAAGGTAAAGGGGGCTCAATGCATTTAGCTGATTTCTCTATAGGTATTCTTGGAGAATCTGGAATAGTTGCTTCTTCAGTGCCAGTTGCAACAGGGGCAGCCTTAGCCTCAAAATTAAAAAATAAAGATTTTATATCATTAGTATTTTTTGGGGATGGAGCTTCAAATCAGGGCGCATGTCATGAATCAATGAACTTGGCAGCTTTATGGAAGCTTCCAGTAATATTTGTTTGTGAAAATAATCAGTTTGCTGTTACTACTTCATACAAAGATTCTGTTTCAGTAGACCATATATCTGATAGAGCTTCTGCATATGGAATGCCAGGCGTATTAGTAGATGGCCAAGATGCTCTAGCAATGTATGAAGCTACAAGTGTAGCAGTAGAGAGGGCTCGTAGCGGCGAAGGCCCAACACTTATTGAAGGATTAACTTATAGGTATGAGGACCACTCTCTAGGATTAGCCTCAGTCCGAAGAGATCAGTCATATCGAAGCGATGAGGAAGTTGAAAAATGGAGAAAAAGAGATCCCATTGAAGTGTTGAAGAGTAATATGATTAAACAAGAAATAATCACACAAAAAGAATTTGATCAGATTGAAGAAAAAGAAAAAATATCAGTAGAAAAAGCAGTTGATTTTGCAAGAAGAAGCCCATTTCCTGCACCTGAAGAATTGTATGATGATCTCTTCACAGATCCAATAGAATATGCATAAATGGAGAAAATAAATTGAAAAATATTATGTACGTAGAAGCTCTTAATGAGGCCATTTTTGAAGAAATGAAAAGAGATGATGCAGTTTATTATATGGGTGAAGATGTAAGAGCATCAATTTATGGAGCTTCAAAGGGGCTTTTTGAGGCATACGGAGAAAACAGAGTTCTGGATACTCCCTTATCAGAAAATGGCTTCATTGGCGCAGCTGTTGGCTCTAGTCTTGTTGGTATGAGGCCAATTGTTGAAACTTTAACTAGTTTTATGTGGGTTGCTATGGATCAACTAATTAGCCAGCTCGCAAAAATGAAATATATGTTTGGGGGCCAAGCTTCATTGCCCGTCACAATTAGAGCAGTTATGTATTATAATGGTGGAGCTTCCGAACATCATTCTGACATAAGCTACCCAATGTTTATGAATATGCCTGGAATAAAGGTAATTGTGCCTACTTTTCCTGAAGATGCAAAAGGTTTAATGAAAACTGCTGTAAGAGATAATGATCCTTGCATTATTTTTGAGGATGGCAATCTTGGCGGAGTTAAAGGAGATGTTCCAGATAATAAGGACAAAGAACTTTTAATTCCTTTTGGAAAAGGAAAATTATTGAGAGAAGGCACTGACTGTACCGTTGTAGGAATAGCAGGAGGAAATATTCATGCGCTGAATGCAGCAGAAACTCTTGAAAAGGATGGCATATCTGTTGAAGTAATAGACCCAAGAACACTTGTCCCTCTAGACAAGGAAATAATTTTAAATTCTGTTGAAAAAACCGGAAGATTAGTTGTTGTGGACCCAGCTCATAAAGTGTGCAGTGCTGCAAGTGAAATAATTTCAATCGTGAGCGAACAAGGTTTCTGGAACTTGCAAGCTCCTCCAGCTAAAGTTGCAGCAGAACAAGTTCATATACCTTTCACTCAAGCTTTAGAGCCACTTATATTTCCAACAGAAGAAAAAATAATGAATGCTGTGAAAGGCACGCTTGAATAGAGTTACTTATGGCTACTAATGTATATCTTCCACAATGGGGCATGGGCATGAATGATGCAACGATTATAAAGTGGTTGATAAAAGAAGGTGATGTAGTAAAAAAGGGAGACCAATTAGTGGAGGTAGAATCTTCAAAGGTTAATGCCGAGATAGAAAGCCCGGAAGATGGAAAAATTGGAAAAATTATTTATAAAGAAGGTGAAGTAGCAAAAGTTGGAGAAGTTCTCGCAATAATACTAGCAGAAGGTGAATCTTTATCGGAAGAATCCCAGCCTGAACCCAGTGACCATAGCACCTCTGAACCCAATGACCAGAAAATAACAAGAAAAACAAAGGATTCTGTTCAGATAACCCCAAGAGCAAGAAAGCTTGCCAGAGATTTAAACATAGACATTTCATTGATTAGGGGCACAGGACCAAATGGAAGAATATTAGACGATGATGTAAAAAAATTTAATTCAGATAGCCCTAAATCTTCTCAGTCATCTGGAGCCATGACGGGCACGAGAAAAGTAATTGCTAAAAGAATGTCCCAGAGTAATGAAATACCTTCGGTTACATTGATATCAAAAGTTTCATTGGATAAATTTAATGAGTACCAAAATTCATTAGTTTCTAAATGGAGACAAGAAAAAATAAGGCCTACCGCACAGGATTTATTAATAAAATGCTTAAGCAATGCAATTGAAAAACATCCAATATTTAATTCTCATTATTTAAATGATGATATAAAAACTTTTAAAGAAATTAATATAGGCTATGCTTTTGCGGCAAAACAAGGCCTGGTTGTTCCAGTAATAAAAAATACAGAAAATAAATCAATAATTGAGATCGCTAAAGTTATTAGAGAATATTCAAAAATTGAAAAAACAGGTTTTAAATCTGAGCATTTTATAGATGGAACTTTTTCAATCACGAATCTTTCCTCAACAGTAGTTGATTATTTTGATCCTTTAATTAACCCTCCTCAAGTAGGAATCTTGGGAATAGGAAGAACTTCAAGTGAACCTTTTTATGACCAAGGTAAGCTGAAAGAAAGAAAAATAGTATTTATTAGCCTTACTTTTGATCATAGGGTTGTAGATGGCTACCCTGCCGCAAAGTTCTTAGAAGAAATAATTAAAAATATTAATGAACCTTCTAATATTGATGGATAACAATAGAGACTTTTCATCAGTTGGAATTATTGCAAACCCTTTGTCAGGAAAAGATATAAGAAGATTGGTTGCAAGCGCTTCTGTGGTTTCAACACACATGAAATCCAATGAGATTTTAAAATTATATTCTGGGCTAGTTGCTTATGGCATTAAGAAAGTTTATGTTATGCCTGATTATAGCGATATTTCTAGAAGAGCAAGAGAAAAATATTTAGGCCAAATCGAAACATTGGTCATGCACACAAAAATATTAGATGCAGAAGAAACTACAATTCAAGTTGCAAAAGAAATGGAAGTCAATAAAGTAGGGTGTATTATTGTTTTTGGTGGTGACGGAACATGTAGGTTAGTGTCAAAATATGTAAAAGAAACCCCTATTCTCCCAGTTTCTACTGGAACCAACAATTTGTTCCCATTAAATTTAGAGGGAACTATTGCTGGAATTGCGGCAGCTAAATTTTGTTCATTAAAAAATATAGAGAAATATTGTAAAAGAGAAAAAAAATTAGAAATTTATGAGAATAGTAATTTAATTGACTCGTCTTTAGTAGATGTTGTTATTTCTAGAACTCCTTATATTGGATCGAGAGCAATTTGGGATATAAAAAACATTGATGAAATTTTTATATCTAAAGTTAGGCATGATGGCATAGGTTTTTCTTCAATTGGGCATTCTTTATTAAAAAAGGATTTAGATTTTAATGAAGGTGTACACATTTCTTTAGGCGAGAATGATTATGGTAATCCTCAAAAAATAATTTCAGCTATAGCCCCAGGAAAAATTGAAGAGATAGAAATTCTAGGATGGAAAAAATTTGATAATAATAAGAATATAAGTATTAAATTATCCTCAGGAACTGTAGCATTAGATGGTGAGAGAACAATTGAGTTTAACTCTTCTCAAAAAATAAGTGTTAAATTAAATATTGATGGGCCTTATTGCCTAAAAGTAAAGGAAATATTATCAACTTAGAAGCAAAAATTTGTATAGAAGCAGTTGAAAAGGCAGGAAAAGAACTGAAAGCCTTTCAAGAAAAAAATGTTATTTCTAATATAAAAAAATGGAATAAGCATGAGGCAGGCCTAGTAACTGAGGCAGACTTAATTTCAGAAAAAATTATAATCGAAACAATCAAGTCTAAATCTTCATTTCCTATACTTTCAGAAGAATCTTCAGAGAAGTTTTCTTTTGCTGATAATGAAATTTTTTGGGCCGTAGACCCTTTATGCGGAACGGTTCCATTTAGTAATTCTATGGAAACCTGGGGCTTAACTGTCTCTTTCTTTTCTTCTGACCATTCTTCAGTTGGCGCTATAATGTGTCCTTCATCAAACGAAATTATTTATTGTGATGAAAAGAATGTTTATAAAGATGGAGTTATTTTAACCCCAAAACCTAATTTTCCAGAAATAGATGATATGACGATATGCTTAGAAATAGAGTCTGGAAGAAATTGGGTGGATTTATTCAAAGACAAATTAGATTGGATAAAAAATTTTTCATATGTGAATTCTTTTGCTTCAGCGGTTTATCCTGGAGCTCAGATAATTAAAGGAAATTTGCCCATTATGGCTATTTATAAAATTTCTATAGAACATATCGGGGCATTAATATTAATAGGAAATAAATTAGGAATTAAGTCTACTGACGCCGAAGGGAATGAAATTAATGTGAATGATTTTAAAAACAATACGCCTGAATGGTTCATATATGGATGGCCTGATGCTCACGACAAATTAATGAATAAAATAAAGTAATAAAAAATTAGAAGAGAGGAAACAAATGTATAAAATTAATCATATACACCTTAAAAGCAATGACCCCCAAACTGATGCTAATTGGTTTGTGAAAGCATTTAATTTTAAGATAACAAGCGATGAAGTTCGTGCAGTTGGAGATCGATTTATTTCGTGTGAAAGTGAAGATGGGTTGCGTGTAAATATTTCTGGTGAAAGGACAAATGAAAAGTTAGGGCCTAGCGATGCTGATCCACATTATGGACTTGAGCATTTTGGATTTGATTCTTCCGATATCAATGCTGATATATCTAGATTAGAAGGTATGGGGGCAGTATTAGCTGAAGGTCCTATTGATATGCCAAACGGAATGCAAATAGCTTTTGTTAAAACTCCTGGAAATGTAAGACTTGAGCTAATTCAGTGGCCAGACTAAAGTTAGTTTATTGCTTGCAATAAAGCATTAATATAACCATAACAGTAAGCAAAGGCAGTCATTTTTGGATCTTTTGCATTAATTTGAGGGACATGATCAGGCATTAACATGTAAGGGTAGTTTACTTCTTTGTAGACTTTAATGGCTTCATACATATTTACAGATCCTTCATCAGGAAAAACTTCCGTAAAATTTAATTTATTGCCTCTAATATTTCTAAAATGAACATTAAAAATTTTATTTCTTTCTCCAAAATATCTAATAACATCAAAGATTTCTTCTCCTGGATTTTCCATCATTTCAGTTATAGTGCCTTGGCAAAAATTTAAACCATGAAAGTCACTTTCTTTAATTGAAATAAATTTTTTTAGCCCTTGAACGGTGCCTAAAACTCTTGTTACGCCTTTAAAGCCTGGAGGTGTATATGGATCATGAGGATGACAAGCCAATCTAACCTTATTTTCTTCAGCTACAGGTACAACTTTATCTAAAAAATATTCTATCCTTTCCCAAAAAATATCTTCCGATACCTTCCCGGCAATTGTATCTGGCGAATCTTTGTCAGCATTATCCCATTTGAATGTTGAAAGTTTAGCGCCTCCTCTACCAAATTCGCTATCAGTCCTTGGTATTCCAATAATATTCAAGTTATATTTTACAGCTGGTATTTCTGCATCTGAGCACATCTGAATTATTTCGCATATTCGATCAATTTCAATATCTCGTTCGGGGCTTTTTCCTGTTAGAATGTTATAAAATTCTCCACTTTTTACTCTTGTATCTAAATCTGCAGAACTCAAAGGAAGCTGAACCATATCTAATTTAAGCCCATAAGACTCCACTTTTTCTTTATATTTTGTAAGATTTGAAGAGGTCCAATTTTGATGAGCTATCTCAGGAAAACCATTTATGTGATTTACTCCAAGTTGTTTGAAGGTTTCGTAATCTGCATCAGTCCTTGCTCCAAATTGAGTGCCTAAATACATTATGCAGACCTTTCAACATAAATGGTCTTTGATTGAGTAAAAAATTCTATGGCTGCCTTTCCCTGTTCTCTTGCGCCAGAAGAAGACTCTTTCATTCCTCCAAACGGAACCTGAGGTTCTAAGCCTGCAGTTTCTCCATTTATTTTTACAATTCCAGCATTAATATTATTGGCAAATTCCATTGCTAAATTTAGATTAGATGTAAAAATTCCTGCACTTAAACCATATGATGTTTGGTTAGCTATTTTAATTGCATCTTCGTAGCTTTGAGTGTTTATAAGTGCCAAAACAGGCCCAAAAATTTCTTCAGTGGCTATCATAGAATTAGGATCAACGTCACTGAATAAGGTTGGTTCAACAAAGTTCCCATTTTTAAAATCCCCGCCATTCAATATGTTTCCTCCAAATATTAGGTTACATCCTTCTGATTTAGCTTGATCAATTTTTTGACCAATATTTGATAAAGATTTTTTATCAATTACAGGAACCACTATATTGCCAGGATCCATCCCATCCCCCACCTTCATTGCCTCAATTTTACTTGTTAATATTTTTGTGAATTCATCTTTTACCTGCTCACTAATAATCGCTCTTGATGTTGCAGTACATTTTTGACCAGAATATTTCATTGCGCCAGAAAGAGTTGTTTCCGCAGCTTGTTCAAGATTTGCATCAGGCATTACTATTACAGGATTTTTGCCGCCCATTTCAAGTTGATATTTCATTCCATTTTTAGCACATTTAACAGCAACACTTTGACCAACATATGTTGATCCAGTAAAGCTAAGAGCGTTTGTATAAGGGTGGTCAATTATAGAGTCACCTAATTCTGATCCGGAGCCTGTTACTAAGTTATATACACCTTCTGGTAACCCGACAGCTTCCCACATAGCAGCAATCATTGATCCCAATAAAGGAGTAGAAGATGCAGGCTTATGAACAATTGTATTTCCAAAAACTATAGCCGGAGCCATTTTCCAAATAGGGATAGCTAATGGAAAATTCCAAGGTGTGATAAGACCTACAACACCCAGTGGCACCCTTGTCGTATATAAAAGAATATTTGCGTTAACAGATGGAACAACATTTCCTACAGGGTCAGAGCCTTGGGCAGCATAATATCTTAAAAGAGCCACAGACCTCCCCACTTCTCCTTGAGCTTCTGCTATAGATTTGCCACATTCTTTAGTTATAGCTTCTGCGTATCTTTCTGAATTTTCTTCAAGCCATGATGATGCCTTATAAAGAAAATCACCCCTTTGTATTTGAGACATTTTACTCCAAGAACTGAAGCTATCATATGCGCTGTTAATTGCCAGATTCGCATCTTGTGTGCCTGAACTAGCAAATTTGCCAAGCACTTCTGTTTCGTCGGCAGGATTAGTGCTTTCGAAATACTTTTCAGTTATTGGGTCAACCCATTTGTTGTTTATAAAATTTTTGAACTGCTCAGACATATTAATTCCAGATTGTTTTCTTTAAGTGGTTTGTTCTTGATTTTTTTATAATAACAGATTTTTTTTCTATGTAACCCATATATAAACATCCTGCAATTATTGATGAATTAGGCGCCTCTATTATTTTTTTTATACTTTTTACTTTTATTGGTTTTCCTGTAGACCAGCCTATCCCTATCCCTAATGACCATGCATATAATGACATGTTTTGAATTGCAATGCTGGTTGAAGAGTAATTTTCTAATGTTTCATCTTCATTTTTACCTGAAGATGAGGAAACGTAAATAATTAGTGGACATGATTCAAATTCAATCCTAGCTTTATCTGCAATTTTTTGAACTGTTTCAGGGTTGTTATTATTAGAATTTTCTTTTATATAATTTTCAATCTTTTTTGCAATTAATAACCTTTTTTCAGAATTTTTTTGTATAACTGTGAATTTCCATGGCTCAGTCATTCTGTGATTAGGAGCCCATATTCCCATCTCAATAATTTTTGAAGCAACCTTTTTTGAGACTTTTTTATTGCTAAATGTTCTTACGTTTCTTCTTTCTTTTATTATCTTTTCTATAATTTCATTATTTTTCATGCCAACAACCCCTTTTTTTAATTAATGAAGTATATAATTACCCATATACTCTAAAAGGATGCAATGAAACATAATTTACCACATGGCGATAATTACGGCTCAATTAATACTAATATGGTTGGGTTTAATGCAGCTGTTGTAACTAATCACTGGATGGCTTCTTCTGTAGGTAGAGATATTTTAATGAAAGGAGGAAACGCATTTGATGCGGCTTGCGGAATAAGTTTTATGCTAGGGGTGGTTGAGCCACAAATGTCTGGGATAGGAGGTGATGGCTTTATCATGATGTACGACTCAAAGAAAGATAAAGTTAGTGTAATTAATGCTACAGGCCCAGCCCCAGAATTTTCATATAAAGTTAGTGACAAAATACCTATAAAAGGAATTAGTTCAGCATCAGTTCCTGGCTTAGTAAGTGGAGTTTTAAAGATGCATAAATTAAAAGGTTCTTTGAGTCTTCAGGAGTGCCTTGCTCCAGCAATTGATGCTGCATCTAATGGTGTTGCTTTGAGTCAAGATCAGTCAACATCACTAACATCCGACTCAAAAGCCGAAAATTTTCAAAGCTCTTTGAAGATTTGGGGAGACAAGAAAAAAGGTTTAAAAAATTTTGGAGACAGAGTAATTAATAAAGATTTGGCCGAAACATTAAAATTAATTTCTATTGAAGGAGAAGATGTTTTTTACAGAGGCAAAATTGCCGACAAAATTGTAAAAATTTCAAACGAAAATGATGGATTATTTTCAATAAATGATTTCAACAAATTTGAATCAGAAATTCAAGACCCTATTAGCACTTCATATAGAGGCTATGATGTCTATGAGGCGCCACCTAATTCTAGCGGAATAACATTACTTCAACAATTGAACATCATTGAAAATTTTTCTCAAAAGGATTTGAGTCCATTCTCAAAATCTGCAATGCATCTAATGGTTGAGGCAAAGAGATTGGCCTTTTATGACAGAGAAAGGTATTTAGCTGACCCCAAATTTTTTGATGTGCCAGTTGATTTAATGCTTGATAAAAACTACGCCAAAGAATTATCAAATAAAATAAATATTAATGGGCCTAGAATAGGCAATAAAGAGCTGGAGATAAACTATAAACCCGACCGAGTAGGAGACACCACTTATTTTTGTGTTGTTGATAAAGATGGCAATTCTGTGTCACAACTACAAAGTATTCAAACTCAATGGGGGTCAGGGATGGTTATTGATGGAACAGGAATTTTAATGAACAACAGAATGTCATATTGGCACCTTGATAAAAATCATATTAATTATTTAATTCCAGGAAAAAGAGTAAGGCACACCATGAACCCAGTAATGGTTTTTAAATCAAATGGTTCTGAGAATAAATTATGTCTCGTTAATGGTACGCCTGGAGCTGACACACAAGTACAAACAAATATGCAGGTATTGTCCTCAATTATTGATCATAATTTCTTAGTTGGGGAGGCAGTAAGCATGCCAAGATGGACTCATTACCAAAATCTTACAGAATCCACTATCCCTCATTCAACCTCAGAATTTATAAGTTTGGAAAGTAGATTTGGCGATGAGATAGTTAAAAATATTGAAAGAATGGGACATAAGATTAATATTGTTGGCCCTTGGGAGGGAAGTGGAAGCGAAGGAATGATAAGTATTTCAGAAAGTGGATTGATTGGTGCTGCGGTCGATCCAAGAAGAGATGGGCAAGCTTTGGTATGGTGAGATTGTTTTTAACATTGTTATTATTTTTTGCTCTATTTGCTTTTGGTTGTGGACCTAGTCAAGACGAAATTGAAGATACAATTGACAGCAAATTTCAAAATCTTATGGCAGCTGTTCCCACAGCAACTCCTATAACAATGCCAACTCCTGTTCCCACAGCAACGCCTATAACAATTATTGAATTAGAAGAAGATTTAAGAAACTTATTAGATGAGCCATATGCAACTCCTCAGCCAAATCTTTTAAATATTAATACCTTCTATGATAAATATAGAAAGTCAGTAGTTTTAATTGAACACGGAGGAACTTCAGGTACCGGATGGGCTATTGATAAAGATTACATTGTGACCAATGAACATGTTATTACTGATGCTAATTCTGTAGATATATTTGTCCCCTCAAGTGATGGGCAAACGGTTAAAAAAATAGGATGGGTTAGATCTTGGAATGAAAACTCTGATCTTGCATTTATTAAGTCAGAGAACCATGGGGCTGTTCCATTAACAAGGAGGCAACTGACTTCTCAAGATGCTGGAATTTCTGTGGTGCAGATAGGGTATTCTACAGGAGTCGCTAATTATCCTGCAGTTAGAGAAGGAATAGTGGTATCTGCTTTTAATCAGATGGGAACTGCAGCTCAATATAGCTCAGCTCCAAAGTATCAAATTTTAAATGACAAAAATTATAGCAATGACCTTTTTCCCGTAGTGGTAGTAGACACAGGTGCTGATCCAGGGGATAGCGGTGGACCAATAATTGATTACGAAGGAAATGTAGTGGGGGTAATATATGCGCAAGTGCAGACTATTGGAGGAAAAAGAGTGATAGGCCAGCAACTGGCAGTTGGAATGAAGGAAGTTAATGATTATTGGAAAATTTGTAATGGTCCAGGCGGATCATGTAATTAGGCTTTTTTTACTAAAGATCGTATAAAATAGTTTTATGGATAATAAAAATAGAGAGAAAAATCACCTCACAAAATCTTTTGGAAAATTTGGGGGAAGTTATGTACCTGAAACCCTTATACCTGCTTTAGATGAATTAGAAGAATCTTTTACTAAATACATAGTTGATGAAGAATTTAATACAGAACTAAAACTCCTTCAGTCAGACTATGTTGGCAGGCCTACACCTTTATACTTCGCAGAAAACTTAACGAATCATTTTGGCGGTGCAAAAATTTATTTGAAGAGAGAAGACTTAGCTCATACTGGAGCTCATAAAATTAATAATGCACTTGGTCAAGGCTTGATAGCAAAGAGACTAGGAAAAAAAAGAATAATTGCTGAAACTGGTGCAGGCCAACATGGCGTCGCTACAGCTACTGCATGCGCATTGCTAGATTTAGATTGTTTTATTTACATGGGCGAAGAAGATATAAAAAGACAAGCGCCTAATGTATATAGAATAGAGCTTCTCGGGGCTGAAGTTATCCCAGTAACATCGGGCAGCAGGACCTTAAAAGATGCCGTAAACGAAGCTATAAGAGATTGGGTTACAAATGTAGAAAATACTTTATATATTATTGGAAGTGCAGTTGGGCCACACCCGTACCCATCAATAGTAAAATATTTTCAAAAAATTATTGGCGAAGAGACTAGATCTCAAATGATTAATCAGTTCGGAGGCCTGCCAGACTATGTCATGGCTTGTGTTGGAGGAGGAAGCAATGCTATAGGAATTTTTTCTCCTTTTGTTCAAGATGACTCGGTTAAGCTTATTGGTGTAGAGGCAGCTGGAAATGGTGTAAGTTCAGGGAAGCATGCCGCCACAATGTCTGAGGGGTCTCCTGGAGTTTTGCATGGTTCTTATTCTTATTTATTACAAGATGAAAAAGGGCAAGTTAATGAGGCTCACTCTATTTCTGCAGGACTAGATTATCCTGGTGTTGGCCCAGAGCATAGTCATCTGAAAGATACTGGCAGGGCAGAATATTTTTCTGCCACAGATAAGGAGGCACTGGATGGATTTGATTTACTCAGTGTCACTGAAGGCATAATTCCTGCACTTGAGCCAGCTCATGCGGTTGGTTTTTTAGATAAGTTCATGAAAAAGACTAATAAAAATGAAAAATTAGTATTATTGGTTAGCGGAAGAGGAGATAAAGATTTGGACACAGTAATAAAAGCCAGAAATTAATAAGATTTTATTAAATCATGTTTAAGTATATTTTTTATAGAGCAAAAAGTCAGTGGAAAATTTTATCATTGCTTTGGCTATCATTTTTAATAGCAAATACATTTATAATTTCTGGGCCTTCTTACTTAGATTGGGTTAAGGGGATGATTTATAAAGATGCATTAAATCAGGTTCCTGTAACCACAAAAAATATAAGCATTACCACAGGAAATCAGCCTTTAATTAAAGATTCATTTGAAGAAAATAATTCGATAATTATAAATCTTGCCAGCTCAGACTTAGGTGACTTATTTATTAATCAGAGTTCTGTCCTTCAATCCACAGAATATTATTGGGGCAAGATTGAGCCAGATAAAAGCAGAACCGCCTCATTATTAACTTTTGTTGCGTTGAGCAATAAGGATAAATTCATAAATTCTGTAAATGAAAATAGTATTGAAGAAAATTATATTAATGTTATGGCTCCAAAAAAAAGATTAGATGACCTTGGATTGAAGGTTGGAGATATATTAAGGGCAGATTCAATAAAGGGTTCAAGTGGAAATATTGATAGCGGATTAAAAGAAACAAAGGAAAATATCAAAAATTTTATTGTTCAAATTGAGGCTGCGGGCGGATCAGCTGAAGATATATTTGTGGACTCAGAAAATCCAACAATTGGCAATATAGACATTAACGAATTAAAGCAAGGCCTATCTACTTTTGGGGTTGAAAATTTAGAAGAATTGAATCAATTTTTAAATGAAGATTTGAGCGAGACATTAACCTCAGATTTAGAATTAAGAGTGTCAGGATATTTTGATGATATTCCTAATAATGAATTATTTGGTTATTATGATGAACTCTTTTTGCCTCCTTCTCCTTGCATGACTTGTCAGCTTCCATTAGTGCTTGTTATGAACCAAGATGATTACTTTAATTTTCTACAACCTTTAACGAAAGGGTTGCCAGTTAGAGCTTGGTGGTATCTTGATATAGCTCATGAAAAGCTTACTGAAAATATTGATAAGAATTACTTACCAAATTTACAAAACTTTGAAAAAAATATGTTAATTTCTTTCCCTCAAGCTACAGTACTTACTCAGTTGGATAGAGTTACAGAAAAAACAGATAATGAAATGAACTTTGTTAGGGCCCCAGTACTAATGATATTCTCTCTGCTAGTAATTTTTAGTTCAACTTTACTGGCAATGTTTTCTTTTCTGATAAACCAAGAAAGAAAAGAAGAGATTAATTATTTATTCTTGAGAGGTACTTCAAAATTTGGAGTCATAAAATATTTTCTTTTTGAATGGATAATTTTTGGAATCCCTATAATGATTATAGCGCCTATATTAAGTAATGTAGTTTTAAATTTTGTTATTTCTACATACTTAAATCAGGAACCAATAGGAACTAATTGGTTATTTATTTTTAAAATTGAATCATTATTTATTTCAATTGTTTTTCTATTAATAGCCTGCCTATTTAGTTTTATTATTTATCTGGCTTTTAATAATCAAATTATTAATTCGAAGAGATTATTCGTCATAGGAACTTCTGTGAAAAATAATGTGTTTACTAAATATTTCCTAGATTTGTTTATAGCGGCAGGATCAATATTAATTTTCTTTGAATTACGAATGAGAGTGCTAAGTTCTGTTGCTGAAAATTTGATCCTTAATCAATACACTTTCTTTTTAATGTCTTTGGTCTTAATGATTTTTCTAACTATGGTGTTAATAAGGATTTTGCCAATATTACTAAAGATTTTATCAATAATTGGCGCAGTGGCTTACACTCCACTTTACTTAAGTTCAAAAAAATTATCTAAAAACTCTAACTGGTATTTGTGGCTTTTCTTAATTGTTGCTTTAGGCATGACCTCTTTTATTGTAATTTCAAGTATTCAAAGTTCATTAGAAAAAAGCAAGAAAGACAAATCTTCTTTCATTACTATAAGTGATTTTAGGATTTCAGAAAGTAGCCCATTTGGCATAGAAGAGGAATATATTTCTAACTTAAAAGATCAGCAAGGAGTAAATATTGTTGGAAGGATGAATAGAATTTCAGGAAATTCAGGAACAACTGGATCTGGCACTGATGCTCAATTGCTAGGAATTGATAAAAACTTGGTAGACATAGCATGGACAAGAGAGGATTTTTTTTATGAAGGCAAAGAACAATTATTCTCTGAATGGAAAAATAATGAGTATGACCCAGGAATATTAATTGAAGATAATGTCTCATCAATTAATATAAAAAATTACTCTGATAAAGACTTAGAGGACTCTTTCTTGTGGGTAATAGTCAAAGGTTCAGACAGTCGAATCACTGCGGTTAGTTTAGGATCTATTGAGCCAGACAAATGGACAACAAATTCAGTTAAACTAAAAAATATTAAATTTCCAGCCAGGCTAATTGGGGTTGAAGTTTATGAGCCATCAAGTGAAGATAATTCAGTTCCATTTACACTTTATTTAGAGTCAATATCATTCTTAGACAATAATTCTAATATTGTTAACCAAACTTCATTTAAAGATAATTTTAATTGGTCCCCTATGCCTACCTCTGAAGGATTTGATACCAATATTGAAATAGGAGATGAAAGTTTAATTATTAAATTAGGTAATGGCTCAACCAAAGGCATAAGAGGAATTTATGTAAGTGATTATTCAGAAGGAATTCCAATAATTGCAAGTGACCAATTTATTGCAAATTCAGGTAAAAATATTGGTGATCAAGTAATTTTTTATGCTGCGGGAAGCTACATTCCCATGAAAATTAGCAAATCTGCTAAATACTTTCCTGGAACCTCTGATGATAACAATTTTATTTTGGTAGATTTAAAAGTACTAAAGAATTATCTTGAATTAACAAAGTTACAGAGTTTTAGGCCTAATGAATTAGTAGTAGATGTTCAGGATGGATATCAAGAAAAAGTTTCAGAGTATGTTTTTGAAAACTTTCCATTATCTTCAATTAAAGATAAGTCAATGATAGAAAAAAAATCTTTAGTTACCCCTATTGCTGTAATTAGCTGGAAAGGAATATCAATTGTTGGATTGTGGGCATTTCTGTCATTAATTTTTATAGGCCTAATAGGGTTTTATATTGCAAATGAGATTCAGTCTTCGCTGGATAATGCTATTAATGAGGCAATAGGTTTTGCTCCTTTTAGTAAATTTATAATGTCATATTTTGAATATGGAGCAGTTATATTTTCTGGAGTAATATCTGGAGTAATATCTGGGTTAATTATCTCTAGGATTTTGAATCAACTTGTAATGGCATTAGATGAAAGCACATTAACAAATTTTCCTGAAACACTAATAATATCTTGGGGATATGTATTTTATGCTTTATTATTGCTAGGGATACTTTATATTTTCTGTTCTTTCACGTTTTCATTTATTTCTACTAGGACAAATATTGCTGAAGAGCTAAAGAAAGTAAATTAGATGTTATTTAGATTAATTTTAAAAAGATATTTACATAGGTGGAAGTTTTTAGTTGTTGTTTTTGCTGGAATGCTTCTCTCAAGCTCAACTATGTCTGGGTCTTTAATGTACTTTGATTCACTTAGAGATATTGCTCTAGATTTCGAATTAGCAAAAGTTTCATCAGACGAAATGGATATTATTGTTTCATCCTCAGAAAAACCATTAATGGGAGAAAAATATTTATCTTTAAAGCAAGACATTGAGTCCCAATTGATTAATCCATTAGAGAGGTATTCTAATCAAACTTTTTATGGGGTTAAATCTTCTACCTTTTTGCCAACCGAATGGAATGAAGGAGGAGAAGAATTAGTAAAAGGTGCAGCATCCAAATCAACAGCATTATGCAATTCTGAAGAACAAGTTTTAAGCAATTCTGTTCTTGAAATATGCAAAAGATATTATTTCACTTATTTTGGAAAAAGCTCTTTGAATAAATATTTTAATATAGAAAATAACAAGACTTTAGAAAGCGCTGATGGAGATTATTTTGAGGTCTTCATTGATCGAGATGTAGCAACTTTTTTTAATTTAAACATTGGGGATTCAATTGATATTGAGGCCTATTGGGATGAACCTAACCCAATCACTAAAGTCTTTATTTGGGGATTTTATGATCTTGGAGATAATGCAAACTTTAATAATTTCTATCTTGAAAATTTTCAGCAAAAAGACTCATCTTTTGTATTTGCAAATTTAATAATTTCCAATGAAGAAGATTTAGAAAAACTTGGAGATAAATTTGTATCTATGGATTCAAGTTTATATTGGAAATCAGATATTAATGAAGAGAAAATAAACTCAAATGAAGTAGATAGTTTGAATAGTATTTTAGTGGACGTGCCTCCAAATTTATCATCAAAATATGATAACTTTTCATTTAATACTAGCATTGTTGAATCATTAAATAATTTTGACAATAATTTATCAACAGCTGCAATACCAATGAAAACAATATTGATTCTTATTTCAGTGGTTGTCATATTCTTTGTTTTTTCTTTAGTAAGTTTAATAGTTGAGGATCAGAAAGAAGAGATCACTTTTTTAAGCTCAAGAGGTGCAAGTCTTAAACAAATATATATCATATTTAACTTAGAATTTATGCTCATGGCTATTTTAGTTTCTTTTCTTGGGCCTTTTGCTGCTTTTGGGGCAATAAAGTTTGCTTCACTTCTTCCATGGCTTTCTAATATGCTTGGAGACAGTAATGTTTATGTGGGCATTACCTTGACCGCATTTTTATTTTCTACATTGGGAGGGTTGGTGTCACTTTCTGCTGTGATTATTCCAACATTTTTCTTTTTAAGAAGCAAGCTAAAGATCTCTTCGGTTGATGAAAGAGAGGAGCCTAGTTTTGTTCAAAGGTATTATTTAGACGTCGGCTCTCTTTTAATCGCATTATTGCTTATGTGGCAGATCTCGCAGTCTCAATCAGTTTTTGTTCAAAATTTAATTGGCGAAAGTATTATAGCTAATATAATTCTGCTGATGCCTTCTTTTATTTTATTAGGATCTGGAATTGTTCTGTTAAGAATTTTTCCATTAATTATTAGGTCATTATCAATTCTTCTATCTTTGAGAGTTATTTCCCGAATTGTTCCTTCATGGATTGTGTTGAGTCTTTGGCATATTGGAAGAAGCTCTAACACTTATTCAAGAATGTCATTACTGATTATACTTGCAGCAGCATTAGGCATGTTTACGTCAAGCTTTAAAGCTACTCTAGATAAAAGTATAGAAGATACTGTCTCTTATAGGGTTGGGTCTGAATTTAGAATTGATGGATTGCAAATTCCATGGAATGGAGATAGTAAAAACGTAAATAATTTTTCATTTAATAATAATGTCATTGAGGCTCATAGATCTTCTGAGAGGGTGAAAGCTTCTGTTTTGGGCCCATCATTCACATTATTATCAATTTATTCCTCTAAATTAAAAAACGATTCTATTTTTTGGAGAAACGATTTTTCATCTGGACTAGAGTCTATTTCTTCAAAAATTAAGCCTTTATCCTATGAACCTATTAAATTGCATGAAGAAGCAGATTTATTAGGAATTCAGTTGAGGTTGATTCTTGAGCCATCAAGAGTTTCAAATTATCATGGAGCTGGAGGATCTCCTCATTTAATATTGGCTGCCAAACTTTCTGATGCTAATTCAAGGTTTTACACAGCTTATTTTAATGCAACAGATTGCGGAATAGCTATGATGGCAAATATTGAGTTTGCCAAGTCTAATGAGGATTATTGGTGCGATGTTATAACTCCTATAAAACCCGAACTGCTTAATCCTTATATTCGCACAGGAAGATGGTTTGGTATAACAAAAAAAGATGATCCAAGAAATGCACCTTTTGTGCCAGAGTATCCAATTTCATTACATTCCATATTTATCACTTCACCTTCAAAAGAATTAGACCCAGGAGCAATAGATTTTCACAAAATAATGTCTATGAAAGGATCTGTGTCATTAGGAATTCCTAGCCCAGAAGAAACTTTAAGTGAATATTATTTTGATAATGACTGGCATATATTAAATACAACCCCTCAATCATTATCTGATAATTTAATTTTTACAAAAGATAAAAAAGAATTTTTAAGGTACCAATGGACTAATGGCGATACCAGACAGTTAAGGGGTTTTTCTAAATATGATTCTGATAAACCAATTGAAGTCGTAGTAAGTAAATCTTTTATGGAAAAAATTGATGCTAAAATTGGTGATGTAGTTACTGTTACAATAATGGCTAGTGAGTTCTCAATTAAAATAATGGATTCGATTAACTTCTTTCCTACACTTTATCCAGACTCCGAACCATTTGTAATTGCTGAGTTAAATGATGTAGTTACTGGGGCGAATGTTAGGAAAAAGCAAGGCGATAATCAGGCAAATGAAATATGGATTACCAATACACAAATTCAAGAAAAATATTTGGACACTAATGTTGTATTGAGTGATGTAGTAAACGAATTAAACATCCAAGGAATTCCGTATGGATCTGTATTCAGCAACGAAAAATCTCTAGAAGGTCAAAAGATAGACCCTCTAGTTTTTGCAGGCTGGCAAACATTATTATTAATTTCTTTTGGCACCGTTGCATTGGTTAGTATTGTTGGATTTTTAATACATTCTAGGGTCTCTTTTAAAAAAAGAAATCTTGAATTCGCTACCTTAAAAAGCATCGGAATTTCGAGAGCACAAATTATTGTGTTAATCGCTCTAGAGCAAATAATTGTTATTGGGCTTGCAGTAGCCTTAGGAATTGTTTTGGGTTCTAGGCTTTCATCAACCGTGATGCCTTATTTGATTAGCCCAGAATCTTCAAATTCGTTAATCCCTCCAATGATTAATTCTGTTCAGTGGTTAGATTTTAGTATTGTTTTTGGATTAGTTGGAATATTATTTCTAGTAATAATTATTTTTACTATAATTTCAGTGTTTAGAATTTCT
>JAYZIQ010000036.1:0-6435 GCA_036165455.1 Chloroflexota bacterium
ATCTAAAAATACAAAAGGAAGAATAAAACCTGAAAAACTAAAAAATGATATTAGAAATGTCTTTCAAATTGATAAGGACAGAATCATTCATACTAATTCATTTAGAAGATTGAAACATAAAAGTCAGGTATTTATAGCTCCCCTAGGTGATCACTTTGTAACTAGACTTACTCACACTATTGAGGTAGCTCAAATAAGCAGGACAATTAGTAGGGCTTTGAGGTTAAATGAAGATCTTACTGAAGCTATTGCTTTGGGTCATGATTTAGGACATTCACCATTTGGGCATGTAGGAGAGACTGCATTAAATAAGATTTCTTCAGATGGTTTTCATCATAGCAGGCAAAGTGTAAGAATTATAGAAAAATTAGAAAAGAACGGAAAAGGTTTGAATCTAAATTATGAAGTTATTGATGGAATAAAGAGGCACTCAAAACCACAAGGAAAATTTTTTGCAAAAGAATTTATTAAAGGTCTGTCCCTGGAAGGTCAAATAGTCAGGATATCTGATTTCATTGCTTATGTGACAAGTGATATAAATGATGCCACAAGAGCTGGCCTCCTAGATTTAAAAGATTTACCAAAAAATATACTTGAAACTATTGGAGAAAAACACTCAAGTAGAGTGAACACTCTTGTGACAAATATAATCGATAACTCATCTGATTGCATGGAAGATAAAGGCGATCCATGGATAAGGATGTCAGAAGAATTAATTGAAATAGTTACTGAGTTAAGAAATTATATGTTTGAAAATATTTACTTACCAGTTTCTAATTCTTCAGCAGCAATAAGTTCAATGAGAATAATAGAAACTTTATTTGATTACTTGATGAATAATTCCAAACTTATCCCAGACTATCTTCTAGAAGTTGAAGAAGGGAATTTAGAAAAATCTGTAATAGATTACATCACAGGAATGACAGATGATTTTGCGCTTAGGTTTGCAGAGACACTAGAACCATCCCTTGCGTCAGATGTGTTTGAAGGAAGGCTATAGATTCTATATTATTAAATAATGACCGTATCAAATAACAATCAACATGATGTTGTTGATTTAATTAAATCTCAATTAAGTATTACTGACGTAGTTTCAAAATATGTTGATTTAAAAGGTAATTCAAGATTAATGAAAGGATTGTGTCCTTTTTACCCAGAAAATACTCCGTCTTTTGTTATATACCCTGAAAGTCAAATTTTTAAATGCTATTGCGGTTCATGCGCAGGAACTTCCGGTGGAGATATCTTCTCTTTTGTTATGAGAATAGAAAATATTAACTTTGTTGAAGCATTAAATCTATGCGCAGAATTAGCAGGAGTTAAATTAAATAACTACCAACCTAAAAAAACTAAAACTATAAAAAAAGATTTAAGCCATGCTCTTGAATCAGCAGCAGATTTCTTCAAAAACTCACTAAATAGCAGATATGGATTGCCGGCATCCAACTATCTTAAAGATAGAGGATTTTCAGAAGAAAAGATAAAAGAATTTAATTTTGGGCTTAGTCCAACTGGATTGTCTACATTAGTTGACCATTTAAAAAAAGTAGGTGTAAAAAGTAATTCAGCGGTTGAATCTGGGCTGGTGCAAAAATGGGCAGATAATACTTGGCATGATTTTTTTGTAGATAGATTAACAATAGAGATAAGAGATGAAGATAATAATCTTGTTGGATTTGGAGGCAGATCTCTTGGGAATAAAACTCCAAAATATATAAATACTCCCCAGACCGAGCTTTTCAATAAATCCGAACTGCTTTTTGGTTTGAATTTAGCAAAGGAAGATATATTAAGGCTTAAAGAATGTGTGATTGTGGAAGGATATATGGATGTGTTTGCCGCTCATTCTGAAGGATTTAATAATGTTGTTGCGTGCATGGGCACATCATTAACATTTGATCAGTTAAATAAGGCCAAAAAATATGCTGAAAAGATAATTCTATGCCTAGATTCAGATATTGCAGGAAAAAGAGCTTCAGTTAATAACCTAATAAAATTAATAAACTCAAATGACAATTTATCTCATATTCACGAATCTATATTCATTGCGTCAATAGGGTCTGGAAATGATCCTGACGACCTTATTAGGCAAAATTCTTCGCAATGGGAGAAGGTAATATCTGATGCCATACCTTTATACAAACATTTAATTAATAACTTAGATCTTGTATTTGATCTAACAGATAAAATGCAAATAAATGATGCAGCAAATATTGTATATAAACTTGTTTTCCAAAATAAGGATAGTCACTCTCAAGATCAAACTTTAGGACTTTTAGCAACTAAGTTAAAAATTGAAAGAGAGGAGCTACCCTCTCCGAAAATTTTAAATAGCAAATTATCACCTAAGCCAGTATTAACCACCATAAAAAGCAATGACAACCCTATTGAAAAACATATAATTGCTTTAATCCTGCAGAATAAACTGCTAAAAAATTATATTAAGGAGCAATCAAATGAACTATTTAGTGATCCTAAATTAAGAGCAATTTTTGATATTTTAAAGTCAGATGATGATATAGAATCTATAAATGATGATATGTTAAATGATATAATATTAGACTTGAAATCATTTTTTTTACCTGAAACTAATGAGAAAGATTTGATAACTGAACTAAATGATTGTATAAACAGACTATACAATCATCATTTAAAGAGGAAAAAGATCGAGCAACAAAAAGCTATAGAATTAGGCCTTGAGTCTAATACAGGAACTATAGACAGTGTTATAAATGATAGCCTCAATACCAATAAACTATTAAAAGAGATTCAATCTAATCAAAAACAATGACGCAAGAAGACCCAGTAAATTCCATATCAGTATCATTTACTTCTGATAATAACGATGATGAGAGTAACCAAGATGCCTCGAGAGTATTAAGAAAATTGCTTCCAGGGGCAACTTCTGAGTTCGCAGACTCATGGGGAGAACCCTCAACAGAACAAGTAAATGAAATTGAAGAAGACCCAACGTGGGAAACAAGTGTTAATGAAGCAGATATAACCGATGACCCTGTAAGGATGTATTTAAGAGAAATAGGGAAGGTTAATTTATTAAATGCCCAAGGTGAAAAAGATTTAGCAAAACAAGTAGAAAATGGAAAAATAATAAAAAGATTCTTAAGAGAGAATGCTGATCAAGATAACCCTAATATTTTCATGTTAAAAAATTTCATAAAGCATATTGGGTCAAATACAGATTTAATAAAAGAATTAAAAGAGAAAATAGAGAAGGAAGAAACTGAAGATTTTAATGTCAAAGATATTCTTACAGGAAAAGCTGATGATATCCTAAACAGTTCAACTAAGTCAGAAGATCAAGAACAAATTATAAGGGAAATGAGCGACTCATTAAATATGTCAGAAGAAGAAATACATACTAACATTTCTGATCTTTCTGCGGCTACTCAAATATTTCCTGACTGGCTTTTTGAGCATATGTTTGAGGAAGATGATGATATAAAAATATTAAAGAAAAAAACTAAGAAGAAGAAAATATCTTTAGGGAATTTTACAGATGAAGATTTAGAGGGGTTATTAAAAAATCATATAGCTAAATTAGAATTTAATTCTAAACAATGCAGCGAACACTTAGTGCAAGCAAACTTAAGATTGGTTGTAAGCGTAGCAAAAAAATATATAGGAAGAGGTATGTCGCTGCTTGATTTAGTTCAAGAAGGAAATATTGGATTAATTAGGGCTGTAGAAAAATTTGAATTTAGAAAAGGTTATAAATTTAGTACATACGCAACATGGTGGATAAGACAAGCAATAACAAGAGCAATTGCAGACCAAGCGAGAACTATAAGGATACCAGTCCATATGGTAGAAACAATTAATAAATTACTAAGAGTAAGTAGAAAATTAGTTCAAGAGTATGGAAGAGAACCAACTACTAAAGAAATTGGCCAAGAAATGGAATTACCTCCTTCTAAGGTCAGAGAGATATTAAAAATTTCTCAAGAACCTGTTTCTTTAGAAACTCCAATAGGTGAAGAAGATGATTCACACCTAGCTGACTTTATAAAAGACGAAAAATCATTATCGCCTGTAGAAGCTGCATCAAATAATTTACTCAAATCACACGTAGGAATGGTTCTGGAAAGCCTAAATCACAGAGAACAAAGAGTACTTCAATTAAGATTCGGTCTTGAGGACGGAAGAAGCAGGACACTTGAAGAAGTAGGAAGAGAATTTGGCGTAACAAGGGAAAGAATAAGGCAAATAGAGGCAAAAGCACTTAGAAAGCTCAGGCACCCTACAAGATCTAAAAAGCTAAAAGATTTTATTGATCAAAGTTATTAAGTAATTAGTTAATAATTAATTCTAAACAATTTACCAATTCATTATTTATTGTTACTATCACAATAAATAATTTAAACGGTTTTTTAATATGAGCATAGCTTTACTTAGAGATATTTTAATAATATTCGGAATAATTTCGTCTTTAATAATATTACTTACTAGTACAATTCTACTATTAATAATATTTGTAAGGGTAAAAAGGATTATTAGGTACATTGAAGGCTCAATAAGCGAAATCGATTCTTTAAAAAATAAAATAAAAGAATCTGTACCAAAACCACTATCAGATATTATTAATGGAGTGATAACAATAAAGAAATTCACTGAATCATTAACCCAAAAAAGCAAGAAGAATAAAAAAGCTCAAAAAAGAAAAAGCTCAAAAAAGAAAAAGGAGAACGAAAATGAGTAATGAAAATGACGGAGGATTCTCTAGTGGATTTATTATAGGTGGGATAATGGGGCTAATTGGCGGTTTAATTTTTGCCCCGAGGCCCGGAGAAGAAACTAGAGCAATACTAACTGAAGCAAGTAATGAATGGAGATATAAAGCAAAAGATCTCACTGATTTTGCAAAAGAAAGAATTATAGATGCGACTAATGAAGGTAAAAGGGTTGCTGAGTCGCTTAGAGAAGAACTAGAAGAAAATTAATTATCAAAGATTGGGTATGAACCCAAAATTTTTAAATTACACGTTTTTTCAATTATATTTAAACATAATGAAAGTTTTTCATCTTTAGCATTACCCTCAACATCAATAAAAAAATAGTAATTTCCTAGTTTCTCTTTGGTTGGTCTAGACTCTATTTTAGTCATATTTATTTTACTTACTGAAAAAGGCCCCAATGCAACGTGTAATGACCCAGGAGCATCTTTATCAAAAGATATAACCAATGAAGTTTTATCATTGTTAGTTATCTTTTCAAGTGAATTGCTACTAATTATTACAAATCTAGTGACATTATTTTTTACAGACTGAATATTCTCATCTAGAAGTATGACTTTCTCATTATTTTTAAGCCATGGCGGACCAATAAATGCTCCCGGGATATTGTATTCTTCTAAATCATTCATAGAATCAGCTGTACTATTAGAAACTTTTAACTCAGCATGAGGATAATTATCATTTATATAATTATAAGATTGACCTAAAGCTTGAGGGTGGCTAAAAATTACTTCAAACTTATTATCAATATATTTTTCCAAAGTATATATTGAATGATTAATATTTAATTCGAGTTCGCCAATGATACTAAAATTATTTTTTTCGTCAGCTAAAAAATCTAATACTTCTACTATTGATCCTTGAATACTATTTTCAAGAGGCACTATAACTAAATCTGAAGTTTTATCATTTAAAGAGCCTAAAACCTCATTTATTGAATTAAATGGGATTTTATTCAATTTTGGAGAGTATAAATCAGCTGCCCGAGAACTGTAAGTTCCTTTAGGGCCAAGATATCCAATATTCAGATTGTCATCCATTATCTATACCTTGAAAAAATCTTGTCATTGACTCCTCATTCCTATTTGAAGAAATAATTAATATAGTGTCCTCTTCTTCAATATCTACATTCTCAGATGATTGAAAAGGATTTCCTTTATTATCTATTTTACCTAAAATTATCGCCCTGAATGGAATTTTTAATTTTGATATATCATTGCCAATAATACTGGATGCCGCGGGTATCTTAATTGACCACACTGATGTTCCTTTTGATTGGATATCCATTAATCTGATAGGCAAGCTTACTCCAGCTGCATTAAGTATTAATTCGGTTACTGATCTTTCTTTTAAAATTAAGTCATTTATCCCATAAGCATGAAATAAAGGTAAATTCTCTTTGCTATTCACAACAGACACTATAGATTCTAATTGATATTTCAATTTAACAATTTCACAAGAAATTAAATTAACCGAATCGCTATCTGTCATGGCAATAAATATAGCCTGAGAATTTTCTCTATTTATGCCAACAAATTCTAAAAATTCAGAAGATATAGGGCTCCCAGTATATGCAATTAGATTTTCAGATTGATAATTTAAATTATCAACCAATTCTTTATTTGAATCGATAAATACCACATCATCTAATCCGTGATTTAACAAATCCTGATGTAGAGTTTGA
>JAYZIQ010000037.1:0-12947 GCA_036165455.1 Chloroflexota bacterium
TTAGGCAAGATATCAGGAGAACCAGTGATTTTAATTGCTCAACATAGGGAAGTCTTAACAAAGATGTCTTCCAATAATGTCTCTAGGAACTATAATAATAAAATAATCCCTTCAGGATTCAGAAAAGCTTCAAGAGCATTAGATATAGCCCAAAAATTTAATATTCCATGCCTATGCATAATTGACTCTGTCTCTCCTGAATTATCATTAAAATCAGAATATGACGGACTTGCTTTTTCGATTAGTGAATTAATTTCAAAAAAATTAAATTCAGAAAATCCTATAGTTTCAGTAATAATTGGGGAGGGAGGGAGTGAGACTGCATTAGCATTTTCTATAGCTGATTCAGTAATGATGTTAAAGAATTCTATTTTTACTCCACTAAGCCCTGAAGAAGCGGCTAAAATAAAAACTGGAGATAAGAGAAAAGCAAATGAGATTTTAAAAACTATGAGATTGACTTCTGTGGACTGTTTAGATTTAGGTATCATAGACAAAATTATTGACGAGCCAGAAGGTGGAGCTCATAGAAATCATGACGAATCTGCAAGGCTATTAAAAGAATCAGTTTTAGAAGAGATAATTTCTATAAGAGACACATTCCCTAAAACTTTATCCAGAAGAAGAATGAAAAAATTCAGGAGAATGGGAGAATATTCTCAAAAATATAAACCAGCTTTGACAGAAGAAATGAGGATATGGAGAACAGCTTTGACGGCAGGTGTTTCAAGTTTAAGAAGTAAACCTAAATTGAAGGATAAATAAATCTCTTCAAGGCATATGAAACGCCATCCTCGTTAATTGACTTTGTAATGAAGCTGGCATGTTTTTTAATTTCATCACTCGCATTACCCATTGCAATTGAGTTTTTGCAATTTTTGATCATAGAAATATCATTCATGCCATCACCAATGACAAATGTTTTTTCTTCATATAGATTGTAGAAACCCATAAAATGCTTTAGTGATTTATCCTTGCCAGAAAGTTCATTATGATAATTCAAAAAATTATTCCCATTTTCATCTATAGATTTCTGACTTATTATGCCTTTCAATATGCCTAATCTAGAGTTAAACACATCTAGGTCCTTTTCTCTTTTAGACGAAACTACTATAGAAGAAATATTAGTTAAATTTCCAGATGGATTCTCCAATGTAAGCCCATTAGATACAACAAGATAACTAAAATTAGACAGGTTAATTTCATTCAAGATTATCTCAGCTGATCTGTGATTTATAAGATTTTGAAAAATTAATTCTCCGCTTCTTCCGTCTATAGCACTACTACCATTCTCGCCATATTGAGGCCCATAAAAATCTAATAACTTAGAGAATTTAAATACATCTTGCGGGCCCCTGCCAGTTACTATAGAAATAGGCATAATGTCTTTTAATTTTTTTAAATCAACAATTACTTTCTGTGAAATAAAATCATTCTTATTTAAAATAGTGCCATCTAAATCAATTAGTAGCCCTGATTGAAAAGTATCTTTTTTAAAATTCATAAAAAAAATTCCTAATAAATTGCAATAATGAAATATAATTATATTAAATATAAAAAGTGACCAATAACAATGACCGACAAATTAATTATAGAAGATAAAGAATTTAAATCCAGATTATTTATAGGAACTGGAAAACATAGAACTTTAAGTGAATTAGAAAAATATATTTTATCTTCTGAATCTGAAATGATAACTGTTGCTATCAGAAGACTAGATTTAGAAAATAAATCTAATGATAAAGATTTATTGCAACTCCTGAAGGAATTAAAAATAAACATACTTCCTAATACTGCAGGATGTAAAAATTTATCTGAAATAATTCTAACTTGTGAACTCGCCAGAGAACTTATAGAAACAAACTGGGTTAAGCTTGAGGCCATATTAGATAAAAAATATTTACTTCCTGATCCAATCATGACGCTAGAGGCTGCCAAATCATTAATTAGTAAAGGCTTCAAGGTATTGCCATACATCAATGCAGATCCTGCCCTAGCAAAAAGATTGGAAGACATAGGCTGTGCTACCGTAATGCCTTTAGCATCACCAATAGGGTCTGGAAATGGAATAAAGAATCTAGAAAGTATAAAAATAATTATTGATCAGGCCAAAATACCTGTTGTAGTAGACGCTGGAATAGCTGTTCCATCTGATGCCTCCAAAATGCTAGAAATAGGTGCTGACGCTGTTCTTGTAAACACAGCTATAGCCCAAGCCTCAAAACCTTACATAATGGCTAAAGCATTCAAATTAGGCGTTGAAGCGGGAAGGAACTCTTATCTAGCGGGAAGGATTGAGTCAAAGCCTGTAGCATCCCCAAGTTCTCCAGAAACAAATTTAATAGATACATAAGTTAGTTAGAGTGCTAAAGAAAAAATCAATAACTTTAATTACTAATACTGCAATTCTAAGCCAACTCAAAACAATTGACTTAGTTAAAGAAATTCTGCCATGTGGGCTTCAAAGAATTCAGATAAGAGAGAAATCAATGCCTGAAAATAAGTTAGAAAAATTTGTGTCTAAATTAAGAGAATTAACATTAGGAAAATGCGAACTAATCTTAAATGGACCAATGGCGTTGGCTAATAAATACCAATGTGATGGGATTCATGCTTCAGATAAATCTGAATTGCCTAATATTATCAGAAAAAATGGATATTCTGATTTAATTATCGGCAAGTCAATCCATGAAAACTATAAAAAAGAAAATGGACTGGAAAATTTTGTTAATTATGTTCATTTGGGGCCAACATTCATAACAAAAACTCATCCAACATCTTCACCAATAAGTCGAAATAAAATCAAAGAAATATGTGAAATCAATGGGTTGTCAGTTATATTAGTTGGGGGTATAAATACTTATAATTTAGATAATTTAAAAAATTACAAAATTAACGGGATTGCTGTCATGCGCAGTCTGCTACTAAGTAAGAATCCAGAATCTTCATATATAGACCTAGAACAAAAATTAAATGAATCAAGATAAAAATAACATAACAGTCTTCTTAAATGGCAAAGAAAATTCAATACCATCTAATTGTACGATTAATGATATGTTAAAAACTTTAAATATTAATAGCATTTCTATTGCTATTGCTATAAACAGAAATGTTATCCCAAAGCAAGAACATGGTACATTCATCATAGAGGACAATTCTTCTATAGAAATTATTAACGCTGTTGGGGGAGGATAGATAATATGTTTAATGTAATCAATTCTGATAACCTTTAATAAGAGGCAAATATAGTGAATAATAATAAAATTTTAGAGAAGATAAGAAAAAAAGAAATAGCTAATGTTGTTAGTATCAAGTCTGAAAATTTAGATATAATAGAGTACGCATCAAAACTAAATTATGACGCTATACATTTAGATGCAGAACATGGATCTTTTTCTGTAGATTCAATAGAAAGAATATGTCAGTTAGCCATCTCATGCGGCTTAACTATTACTGCTCGTATCCATAAAGTGTCAAAAGCAGAAATTAATTTATTCATTGATAGGGGCGTGCAAGGAATAATGGGCCCTCATGTTGATACATTTGAGGAGGCAAAACTGCTAGCAGATAGTTGCTTATTCCCTCCTCTCGGCAAAAGATCTTGGGGCGGAGGAAGAGGTACAGAATTTGGAGAACACTCTTTTATGAATGAACATAATAATGTATCAAATAAATTAAGTTACGCTAATTGGGCTAATAATAACATGGAGCTCACAATTCAAATTGAATCTGTAAAAGCCGTAGAAAATCTAGACTCAATTTTAAAAGAAAAAAGAATTAATAGAATTGCATTTGGGCCACATGATTTAGCTGCAGATTTAGGATTTCCAGGCGAACCCAATCATCCTAAGGTGCTAGAGACTCATAAAAAAATAGAAAAAGTAGCAAGAAAAGCTGGCAAGTTAATGGTAGGAGACTACGTGAACTCAATTAGATTTGAGGAGTCTGCAGTAGAAATGTTGAGTAAATTTAAGAACTAATGACAACTTCTAAAAAAAAGGGAATAGAATTAAGAGAAGGGCTAATTCTTTACAAGTCTACAAAAGGAATTAGGTTTGAGAAAAATATTGAAAATAATAATTTAATTTCAGAAATTAAATTAAATGAAATCAATGGTTATGAATTATCTTTTAATAAGAAAGATAATTCGCAAGCAATCTGGGCAATTTCAGGATTTTTATTATCTATTTTAGTTTGGCAATTATCATCAGTTCCAATTATATCAATTGTAGGCTCAATAATTCTCGTATTAGTATCCTTGTTCCTGTCTTTAGACTATATCTTCGCTAAAGCTAAGATATCATTAATCTTATACGTAAATGGCAAAGATTTTATAGAAGAAGTTGAGCGTGAAAATATAGATGAAATACAGGGCTTTCTGAGCACATTAAAGATATCTTAATAATTTAAAACTGAATACACATTTAAATTATCTTCCTGATCTAATAAATTGGCCTTGGAGTTTTCAACCACAAATGATGCAACCATTGCTCCATTATCTGTACACAACTTCTTTTCAGGAATATATACTGGCAGATTTGATTTTCTGACCATCTCTTCTCTAAGCCAAGAGTTGGCTGCAACACCTCCGGTCAATACTATACCTTTGCAATTAAATTTTATTGATGCTTCAATGGTTTTCTTCGTTAACACATCTACAATTGCTTCCTGGAAAGTATTGGATAATTTTGAAATTTTTTCATCTACCAGAGGCGATTCTGAATTAGATAAATTTAAAAATGCAGTTTTCATTCCACTGAAACTAAAATCATGTGTATCATTCATGTATGCTCTAGGAAATTTATAACTATCTTGAGACAACATGGCCTTCTTATCCACTTCTGGGCCTCCTGGAAATCCTAATCCCATTAATCTTGCAGCTTTATCGAATGCTTCGCCGGCAGCATCATCTCTAGTACGACCTATTAATTCAAATTGAAAATTACTATCTAATTTAACTAAATCAGTATGCCCGCCAGATACTATAAGGCACATCAAAGGAAATTCATGGGGAACTTCGTAAGTTTTGCCTGTTTCTTTATCTTCTTTTATCCATGCTGCAAACACATGAGCTTTAAGATGATTTACACCAATTACAGGTTTAGAAATAGAAATTCCTAAACCTTTCGCATAATTTACACCCACGATTAAGGATCCTATTAATCCAGGGCCATTTGTGACTCCAATAAGATCAACATCACCCAATTCTGCTCCAGATTTTTCAATAACTTCGTCTATAACTTTATCTATATTTAAAATATGTTGTCTAGACGCAAGCTCAGGAATTATTCCTCCATGCGGTCCATGAATTTTATTTTGAGAAACTATAATATTTGATAAAAGATGATTTTTCTCATCAATTAAACTAGCTGAAGTTTCATCACAAGATGTTTCAATGCCTAAAACTAACATAATTAAGTCAATATTCGTTACTATTAAGAGATTGTTATTGTATAATCAAAATATATTAAAAATAAAGGAAGGTGGAAATAATGTCAGAACAATTTCCAAGTTGTAATAAATGTGATAATCCTGATGCTGTGTTGGTACCATTATCTGACTTTGGTGGAGGTGGCGCACCAATACACTATAAAGCTTGGGTTTGCACAAATGAAGAATGTGGATTCAACTTAAAAATCAGGAATGGCGATGTGCTTGTAAATGAAGTTATTTCAGATGGCTCTCAAAGAGAGAGAAGAGATAGATAAAATAATAAGGAATGGTTTCTATTTCATTTCAGAAAGCAAGCTTTCTATTTAATAAAAGATTTCTGAAGCTATTAATTGTATTTTCTATAATTGATTGTATCTTCCAAATAAGTTTAGGCGGGTTTGTAAGAGTAACAAGCTCAGGATTAGGTTGCCCTGACTGGCCATTATGTTACGGGAAAATAATCCCTCCTATGAATTATCACACTCTCATAGAATGGGGGCACAGAACAAGCGGGGCAATACTAGGTTTATCTATATTAATGATTAATTTATTTGTGTTTTTATATCAAAGGAAAAATAAATTATTATTAATCATGTCTTCCACAAGCCTATTTCTAGTTATATTGGTTGGGGGAATAGGAGGCGCAGTTGTACTGACTGAATTAGAGCCTTCCCTAAGAACTCTACATTTATTTTTGGCTCAAATAATAATTTTTACTCTAGGAATATCATTAATTTCTTTATACATTCCAAATGATGCATCGTATCAAGATATGTGGATTTTAGATAAGTATTCAATAATAGTTGGAGTAGTAGCCATAATAATAATTATGGCTTTACTAACAGGCTCATATGCAGTATGGAAAGGCGCAGGAACCGTATGCTCTTCTTGGCCTCTATGCACTTCTGGATCTATTCTTCCTAAATCTGGATTGGGGTGGATACATATGATACATAGAATAACATCATCTTTTGCTGGGATACTTGGATTGTATGCATTTTATATAATATTAAGAGGTAATTTTGGAAGATTAATAATGATAATATCTGCTTTTTCATTATTGATGATAATTACACAAATAATTCTGGGGGCCTTAAATCCTTGGACTAAATTTGAAATATGGGCAAGAGTATCTCACTTAGGCATATCAAGCGTATTATGGGGATCAGTGTCGACTTTATTTTGCCTTTTAACTCTAGATATATTTAGATCAAGGATAAAAAATTGAGTATTGAACAATACATAAAAGACTATACAACTTTAACCAAACCTAAAGTTAATCTTCTTTTAGTAATAACAGCCCTGTCAGCAATATTTCTTGCGAGTGATAATTTGCCAAGCTTGCAAGTTTTAGTAGCTGTTATAGTTGGTGGAACTTTAGCTTCTGGGGGAGCTGGCGCAATAAATCATTCTATTGATAAAGAGATTGACAATACAATGAAGAGAACATCTAAAAGGCCAGTTGCTGGTGATAGAATAAGTAGAACTAATGCATTAATATTTGGAATAACTTTAAACATTCTTAGCTTTCTAATTTTATTCTTTTTAACCAATCTATTAGCTGCCCTGATGGCTATATCAGGAACTTTATTTTATATATTAATTTATTCACTCTGGCTTAAGAAAAAAACTATCCATAATATAGTTCTTGGGGGGGCTGCTGGTTGCTTTCCACCTTTAGTTGGTTGGGCAGCTGTTACAGGAAATCTATCATTATCTGCATGGTATCTATTTGCTATAATTTTCTTTTGGACTCCTCCTCATTTTTGGGCTTTAGCAATACTAATGAAAGATGATTATTCTAAAGCTAAAATACCAATGCTGCCTTCAGTTGTAGGTATTGATGCTACTTTCAAACCTATGATGCTACATACAATTACCCTAGTATTGCTCACACTAACTATGGCATTTATAGACGATAAGTTAGGTTTAATATACTTAATATCCTGCTCAATAATAGGAATTTATTATATTTACACCACATTCAAAATCTCAAAAGAATACACTAGAGAGCAAAACTTAAAAGTTTATAAATTTTCTTTACTATACATGATGCTATTTAGCTTTATAGTAATTGCTGACTCGTTAATTTGAATCAGACTTAACTTCTTCTACAATTTTTTCGAATGCATTAAAGTCATTAAATGCTAACAATGATAATGATTTCCGGTTCAATTCAATGTTTGATTCTTTCATTCCATGAATTAATTTAGAATAACTTATCCCGCATTTTCTAGCAGCAGCATTCACTCTAGTTATCATTAAAGATCTCTGATCTCTTTTTTTAGATCTTCTGTGAGCTGTACTGTAGGCTAAAGCATGAATTAAAGACTCTTTAGCAACTTTAAACCTTCTGTGTCTAGAGCCTGAATGCCCCTTCACGCTATCTAAAACTTTCTTATGTCTTCTATGGGTAGTATACCCGCCTTTTACTCTTGCCATGTTACCGCCTAATTAATTTTCTTATTCTTTGACCGACTGCCTCATCAAGTAGCACTTTAGCACCAAAAAGTCTTTTTGTTCTTTTTGACTTCTTTCTTCTAAGGTGACTTTTCATGCCTTTGGATCTCATTAATTTACCATTAGCACTTAGCTTAAATCTTTTAGCAGCTCCTTTATGTGTTTTCATTTTTGGCATTATAACTCCATTTATAATCTATTTTGGTGCAATAATCATACTTATAGTTCTGCCTTCCATTCCTGGAGTCTTATCAATTTCGCAGTATTCTTTTAATTCAGAATACATATTTCTCAATATTTCTACTCCAAGCTCAGGATAAGCATTTTCTCTACCTCTAAGCATCAATGATATTTTTACTTTATTTCCTTCTTTTAAAAATGTTTCTATTTGTTTTCTTTTTGAATCAATATCATGCTGACTAATCCTCATCCTCAGCCGCATTTCTTTTAATCCAATTTTAACTTGAGACTTTTTAGCTTGCTTGAGTTTTTTAGCTTGAGAAAATTTAAATTTTCCGTAGTCCAATATTCTGCAAACCGGAGGATTCTGATTAGGTCCAACCTCAACTAAATCTAGTCCTTGTTCTTGAGCTAATCTTATAGCATCTTTCAAAATCAAAACTGTTGAGTCTGAGCCCTGATCTACAGAGCTTCCCAAAACTATCCTTACCTTTTCAGCTCTTATTCTCTGATTGATACGATAGTCTTTTTCAGTATTCTTATTCTTTTGTATTGCAGGTATTGATTCTCCTATACTTGTTCAAATCACTTATTAACTGCGAAATCTTAGCATCTTTTAAGCAAAAAGGTCAATCACAAGGACTGTTAATTTGTCTTTACAATCAATCGGTGTACAATCTTAGCTTATTCAAATTAAAAATATAATACTTTATGTTAAAATTATAAATAATGGGCAACCAAAGAAAAAATATGTTAATTTATCTTGCTGTAATTAGTGTGGTTATAGCGGGGTTTTTTCTTCTTTTTGATGATGGACTAAATAGTTCTGAAGAGATACCTATGTCATCATTAATTGCCTTAACAGAAAATCCTCCTGTAGGCCAGAGAGTAAATATCACTGTAAAAGGAGATGAATTAGAAGTTACACTAGGGAATCAGAATTATACCTCTAGGAAAGAGCCAGGAAGTAGCATATATCAAATACTTCAAGAGGCTGAAATTAGCCCTTCGAATTATGAAGTAGATGTTGAAGGCTCAAGTGGATTGGGCGGAATCTTTTCAATTCTTCTAAGTTTTCTCCCTCTAATATTATTTGGAGGGGTTTTAATTTTTATGATGAGACAAGCTCAAGGTGGTGCCAATAATGCTATGGGTTTTGGAAAAAGCAAGGCAAAAAGATTTGTTGGCGCCAAAGCAACTGTTACTTTTGATGATGTTGCTGGCGTAACTGAAGCAAAGCAAGAATTAGAAGAGGTAGTTGAATTTTTAAAAAATCCAGAAAGGTTCTTGGCTTTAGGCGCAAGAATCCCAAGAGGGGTGTTATTGGTTGGCCCTCCGGGAACAGGAAAAACGCTTATAGCAAGAGCTGTTGCTGGTGAGGCTGGAGTCCCATTCTTTTCTATTAGTGGTTCTGAATTTGTTGAAATGTTCGTAGGGGTTGGTGCATCTAGAGTAAGAGATTTATTTGAACAAGCAAAGAAACATTCTCCTTGTATAGTATTTGTAGACGAAATCGATGCGGTAGGTAGGCATAGAGGTGCAGGTCTTGGTGGAGGTCATGATGAAAGAGAGCAAACTCTAAATCAAATTTTGGTTGAAATGGATGGTTTTGATAATTCTTCAAATGTTATTGTTTTAGCATCAACTAATAGGCCAGATATTCTTGATCCAGCCTTGCTTAGACCAGGAAGATTTGACAGGAGAGTAGTGCTTGACAATCCTGATATATCTGGAAGAAAAGCCATACTTGAAGTTCACTCTAAAGGAAAACCATTAGAAAAAGAGGTTGAACTAGAAAAAATTGCTAAACAGACCCCGGGTTTTAGTGGAGCTGATTTAGCAAATCTTGTAAATGAAGCTGCAATATTAGCAGCTAGGAGAGGAGCAAAGAAAATAGGCTTGGCTTCTCTTGTTGAGTCTATCGATAGAGTTATTGCAGGCCCAGCTAGAAAAAGTAAGGTTATTACAGAAGAAGAAAGAGAAGTAACCGCGTTTCATGAAGCTGGTCATGCTGTAGTTGCACATAATATGCCTGCTGCAGATCCTGTTCATAAGGTTTCTATAATCTCAAGAGGTCAGATGGGAGGGTACACAAGATATCTTCCTGAAAAAGATAGATACCTACAGACCAAATCTCAATTTAAAGCATACATAGCGGCAGCAATGGGTGGAAGAGTTGCAGAGAAATTAAAATTTGGTGAAGTAACAACAGGAGCTAGCAATGATATACAGGTAGCTACCAATATGGCCAAAGATATGGTTACTACATATGGAATGAGTGAAAAACTTGGATTAAGATCATATGGAAGAAAACAGGAAACTGTTTTCTTAGGAAGGGATGGCACTGAACAAAGAGATTACAGTGGAAAAACTGAAGAGGTTATAGACCAAGAAATAAATTTGTTGCTAGCTGAAGGAGAAAAAGAAGCTGAAAAAATTCTTAAGAAATACTCTGAACAAATGGAGAGCCTAGCAAATTATCTATTAGATTACGAGACGATTGATGAAGAAGAATTAATGAAATTACTAGCCGGAGAAGAAGTGACCCCCCCATTGGTTGGCGAAACTCTTGCTCATTCAGGTGATCAGCCTAATTCAAAATCAAAAAATAGCGAAGTACCTCCATCTGATATAGAACCCCAAGCAAACTAATGAGTAAAAATTCAATTTCCTCTTCTATTCTTGAAAGCAAAGAAAGAAAAGGAATAGGAATAATTCCTTTTCTTACATCAGGCTATCCATCAATTTATGAAAGCGAAGAAATAGTTAAGGCTTTAATCGAAGAGAATTTAGCATCTGCTATAGAAATAGGTATTCCTTTCAGTGATCCAATTGCGGAAGGCAAAACAATCCAAGAATCCAGCTCTGTTGCTTTAGAAAATGGAGTAGATATAAAAACTACATTAGATTCAATTGAAAGAATAAATTCATTTAAAGATCATGATGTTCCGATTATAACTATGGGCTACTACAACCCAATACTTAAAATGGGGTTAAAAAATTTCTTTTCTGCCTCTAGTGCGGTTGGTGTAAAGGGGGTAATAATTGCAGATGTGCCTAATGACGAATTACATAAAATCCAAAAAATAGCTAATAATTACAACATAGATACTATACCGCTCGTCCCTCTTAATTCTAGTGAAGAGAGAGTGGCCCATGCTTGCAAAATAGGCCAAGGATTTATTTATTGTGTAAGCGTATTAGGTGTTACAGGAACTAGGGAATCCTTATCAAAAAATGTAGAAGAAAAGGTTTTAGAAGTAAAAGAAAAAACTAATCTACCAGTATCTGTAGGTTTTGGTATATCTAAAGCAAGCCACATAAATGAATTGAAAAAATTTGCTGATGGTGCAGTTATTGGGAGTGCAATAATTGACGTAATAAGAGAGTCAAGTAAGAGTGACAATGTAACCAAAGTAATTGATTTTATTTCAAAATTATCAAAATGATCTAATATAGTTATATGAGCGAAATATACAAGAAAAATAATGTCAGGGGAATAAGAGGCGCAACAACTATTGAGTCAAATAAGAGCGAATTGATAAAAGACGCGACAAAAGAGCTACTAGAAAAAATGGTTCTTGATAATAATATCTCTACTGATGATATAGCCGCAGTATTCTTCACAACTACCCCTGATATATCAGATGAATTCCCAGCTGTAGCAGCAAGAGAAATGGGATGGGATACAGTTCCGTTAATCTGTGGGCATGAAATGTCAGTCCCTCATGGCCTTGAAAAGTGCATAAGAATACTTATAATGTGGAACACTGAAGTAAAACAGAAAGAAATAAGACATCCTTATCTTAGAAATGCAAAGTCACTTAGGAAAAGTGATAATGATTTTGAAGCTACATAAAACTTTGAATATAACTTGAATCAATATATAGTATCCGAATGAAAAAAATACATGATTTAAATATAGAGAGCTACTCCCCTATCACGCCTCCTCAAATATATAGGGAAGATGTAGCAATATCTGATTTCTCCAGTAAAGTTGTTGCTGAATCAAGAGAAACAGTTTCTAAAATTATTGATGGTCAAGATAAAAGAATTCTTTTGATAACTGGCCCATGCTCTATTCATGATGTAGATGCTGGATTAGAGTATGCAAGCAGGCTGACAGAATTGAGTAAAGAAGTAAAAAATTTTTATATTGTAATGAGAGTATATTTTGAAAAGCCAAGAACAACTGTTGGATGGAAAGGTTTAATCAATGACCCAGATCTTGATAATACTTTTAAATTAGATAAGGGTTACAGGAAGGCTAGAACTTTTTTAGAGGGAGTAACATCCATGGGGATGCCTACTGCTACAGAATTTTTAGATCCGTTTACTCCACAATATCTTGCTGATTTCGTTTCATGGGGAGCAATTGGCGCTAGAACAACTGAAAGTCAGACTCATAGGCAGATGGCTAGCGGATTAAGTATGCCTATAGGATTTAAAAATGGAACCGGAGGCAGCATTCAAATTGCTGTAGATGCAATGACTGCAGCTAGAGATAAGCATGCATTTCTAGGAATAAACGAACAAGGTCAAAGCTGTATAATTCATACCTCTGGAAATAAATATAGTCATCTCATTTTAAGAGGAAGCACTCAAGGAACAAACTTTGATGAAAAAAGTGTTTCTGATGCCTTAAGTTTAGTAAAAAGCCAAGGAATGAATCCAACCGTAGTAGTAGATTGTTCTCATGCTAATTGCGGAAAAGACCATAAGAAAATGAATATAGCTTTTAAGGAGTTAATTAGGCAAAGATCAAAAAAAATTAACCCTGGAATTGTAGGTATAATGCTAGAAAGTCATATTAATGAAGGCAACCAAAAGCTTTCAAACCCAGAAGATCTTGCTTATGGAGTTTCTATAACTGA
>JAYZIQ010000038.1:0-8098 GCA_036165455.1 Chloroflexota bacterium
TTTTAGAGATTGGATATTAGGAGATAAAGCATAATGCTTAATGATTTGTTAGAAACTTTAGCAATTTTTATTTTTTATGCTCTATTTGCTTTTTCTATCCTTGTTTCATTATTAGGCATAACAAACCTTTTTTTTATAAGAAAGGCTTCTGCTCACGATTCATTAAAAACTCAAAATGCTCTTGTATCTATTCTTATTCCTGCTAGAAATGAAGAAGCGAATATTGGTAGATGCTTATATTCATTAATTGATCAAAGTTATAAAAATATAGAGATAATAATTTTGGATGATGATTCAATTGATTCTACATTTGATATTGCTAGTGAAATTGCTAATAAAGATAAAAGAATAAAGATTGTTAAAGGAATGCCAATTGAAAAAAATTGGCTTGGTAAGAATTGGGCTTGCCATCAGCTTAGCAATCTCGCAGGTGGCGACATGTTGTTATTTATTGATGCCGATACAAAATTACAATCAAAAACTATTGAAGAAACTATCATGGAAATGGAATCTTCTGATATAGATTTAATATCACTTTTTCCAAAAAGAGTTACATCAACGGCTATTGATAAAATTATTTCTGTTACTGTAGGGTGGTTTGTCTTCTCATGCTTGCCAATTTTATTTTCAAATAAAAATCCAATTTTTTCTTCTGCATTTGGCCAGTATCTTTTGTTTAGGAGAGGCGCATATTTTTCGATAGGGGGCCATGAGTCTATAAAAGATAATATTCTGGATGATTTTGAATTAGGAAGAAGCATAACTAGAGAAGGATTTAATTTAAAAGTATTCGACGGTACGGATAGAATTTCTACATTCTCATATTCTTCTGAAAAAGAAGCAATTGATGGTTTATCAAAGTCTATATTTCCTTTTTTTCAAAATAGGATAGTGCCATTTTTTTTACTTTGGGTTTTATTTATGGCTATGGGTATAGTCCCGATATTGCTGATATTTGGAGATTTATTCCAAGTAAGATTATCGAGATCTAAAGAAATTATGGCATTTTTAATATGGGGGTCACTAACATTATCTTGGGTTATTTCAAGCTATCGATCTAAACAGGGATTATTGCCTGGTATATTTTTTCCAATAATTACAACTGTAACTGCCATAATTGGAATATTTTCAGTGCTTACATTTTTATTCAGTAAAGTAATTTGGAAAGATAGAAATGTAGCTAACCAAGATGATGAAATTTCAAATTTTGAGGAAGTTGAATAAAATTAGTAATTAAGAAGAAAAAATTCAGTAAGTAATGCTATCATTCCTATTACAAGAATTATTATAAATACAACTCCAATTATTATTAATCCTCTCCTAGGAGAAACTTTTAATTTTAAAGCTTTCAGTTCTTCGTCTGTTACCCTATCATTCCTGTCATAATCTTTATTTTGATTCATTTTTTATACCGAAAAGGCAATAGATCCATCATCCCTAAAAGGGACTTGACCATCTAAATCTAAGGGTTCATAAGGGGTCTGGCTTATTATATCTTTTTTAAGTGTAACTCCAAGTCCTGGCTCCTCTGGAAGAAGCATGTATCCACCATCTCTTTTCAATTTTGAGTCAATAAAATTATGTTTTTCAGACTCATCACCCAAAGTAAATTCTTGAGTTATAAAGTTAGGAATATTTAAGTCAAGATGAACAGAAGCGGCTGTTAAAATTGGCCCTAGAAAATTATGCATTACTAAAGCAGAATGATAAGATTCAGCGATAGATGCAATTTTTTTTGTTTGTGTAAATCCTCCTGCTAACCCTATATCTGGTCTAACATATTGAGGGCCTCCATGGGACAATAGTTCTCTGAATTCCCATATTGAATGCATTCTCTCGCCATTAGCAACTGGAATTGAGACTCTTTTTGCTATTTCTCCTTGTGACATTATGCTATCTATTTGGATTGGGTCTTCATAAAACATAGGATTAAATTTTTTTACAGCATCAGCAAGATGAATAGATGTCATAGGAGTTAATTTTCTATGAATTTCTAATATTATGTCGACATCAGATCCAGCACCTTCTCTTAAAGCAGCAACTATATCTTCTGTCTCTTTTATAAGTTTATCTAAAGAAAGATCAAAGTAATTAGAGGGAAGCGGGTCAATTTTTAAAGCCGTGAAACCCATTTTTACAGCTTTTTTTGCTGAATCAATAATTCCTTGATTATTTGATTTGCTATTTCCATGTTCTATGCCTAGAAGAAGATGAAGCCTAACCTTATTTCTTACTTTACCTCCCAATAAATTCCAGATTGGTTCATTATGATACTTGCCTTTTATATCCCATAATGCAATATCTATGGCTGAGATAGCTCCAGACAGAATAGATCCCCTGAAAGGGCCAGATCTTAATAATAATTGACTAATATGTTCTGTATCTAATGGGTTTAGCCCAATTAGAATATTTTCAAATTTATCTACAACAGATTTTACAGCTTCAGGATATGCCCAGCATGCTGTTTGACCTATTCCGCTTATCCCATTATCTGTAATTACTTCCACAACATACATGTTTCTGACTAAATAAGAGTTTATTTTTTCTATCTTCATCTATAATCCTCGGGATTCATTTCTGGAGTCCATTGTAATAAATGAAAAGCTTTTGATAAATTATGCTCTTTATTTTCAGGATCTCCGGCAATAAATATAGGATCAAACCTTGAATGACCTTTTTGGATAAAATTAATAGAAGCCATGTAGGCTTTTGCTAAATCTTTTTCATGTGTTATCCATAACCTAGAACCATCTGGATTTTTATCCTCTCTTTCTTTTATCTCTTTTTTCCAGTCTTTATCACTTCTTGGTCCAGTTAGTCTGAGAGAAACAATATTCATACTGAACCACCTGCAAAAATAATTGCATATCTCCTCGCCAAAGCCCTTAGTTAATCCATACACAGAAGGAGTATCTTTTGGTACTAATTCTTCACTTGGATAATGCAAGCGCTTTCTATAGTGAACACTCATTGTGCTTGTGTGAATTCCGCGCATAACCCCCTCTTTTTGGGCTAAATAAAGAAAAGTGTGAAGCCCTTTAGTATTTAGTTCATAATTATTTTGAATATCTTCTAAATTTTGTGTAGTTTCAGAACCTCCTTGAGGATTTTTCATAGTTAAATTGATGAATAAATCAATTCCTTTTAAAGCTTTCGTAATATCATCAGGATTATTCATAGAACCTTGAATGAACTCTATGTCGTCATATTTAGGTTCTTTTATATCGAAAATTCTTAAATCATAAATATCTTTTAGGTATGGAGTTAAGAAACTTCCTACCATACCTGATCCGCCTGTTAATAGAATTTTCATATAATTTAATGGCGGAGCGAGAGGGATTCGAACCCCCGGTACGCTAACGCACAACAGTTTTCAAGACTGCCGCCTTAAACCACTCAGCCATCGCTCCAGCTTAGTTAAGTCTGAAAGAAGAGTATACACAAATTATTTAACTCAAGCTATTGAATGAAATAATATAGTTACTTTAAATCTCCCCAGGTTTTGCCATAAGAAATAGCTATTGATAGAGGGGCTTTCAGATCTAGTGCTCGTGGCATAATTTCATTTAAAAGATTTTCCATAATTAATATTTCTTCTTCTGGGACTTCAAATATTAACTCGTCATGTACTTGTATTATCATTTTTGAAGCAATATTTTTTTCTTTCATTTTTTTGCTTATATTAATCATTGCAATTTTAATTACATCTGCAGCACTACCTTGAATAGGCATATTTATTGCCATTCTTTCTGCAGAAGCTCTATCTCTCCAATTATTCGAGTTTATTTCTGGTATTAGCCTCCTCCTTGTTGTTAGTGTTTCAACAAATTTATTTTTTTTGGTAGATTGGATGACTTCGTCTATATACCTTTTTATTTCAGGGTATTTACTAAAATATAAATCAATGAATTCTTTTCCTTGAATTCTAGTTAAGTCAGTTTGCCTTGAAACTCCATCAGGGCTTAATCCATATATAACTCCAAAATTAAGTATTTTTGCTACTCTTCTTTGCTCTTTAGTTATATTTTCTGTTTGATATATTGTTTTTGCTGTAGCGTCATGTATATCTTCGTTATTTCTAAAAGCTCTTAATAAGCTAGGCTCTTCAGAAATATGAGCAAGAATCCTTAATTCAATCTGAGAATAGTCTGCTGACATAAGGACATATCCTTCTCGCGCTTCAAATGCCTTTCTTATTTGATTCCTATTTTCTGTTTTAACAGGAATATTCTGTAAGTTTGGTTCGCTGCTCGAAAGCCTTCCGGTTGATGTTCCTGCTTGATTAAAGTTAGCATGAAGCCTTCCGGTATTATTATTTACCAAGTTGGGGATTGGATCTGTATAAGTATTTTTTAATTTACTTTGCTCTCTGAGCTTTAAGATTATATTAACTAAATCCTCAGTTCCTGGATGAACCAAATCCTTATTTTCTGGCTCTTTTAATTTTGTTAGTATCTCCCTAAGGTTACTTTCATCAGTGCTATGCTTTCCGGTTTTTTTTGTTTTTCTTAACCAACCTTTTTCAGGAACTTTCATTTCTTTAGTTAATGCTTCGGCTAATTGTTGAGTTGATCCTAAATTTATTTCATCAGTGCCTATAATTTCCTTGGCCTTTTTTTCTAAATTCTTTATTTCCTCATTTAATTCTTTTGAAAAGTTATGAAGTGGCTCTTTATTAACAAAAACGCCAGTTTTTTGCATATCCACTAATACAGTGGTTAAAGGGATCTCAATTTCATTCATAACTTTCATTAGTCCAGATGCACCTAGATCTTTTTCAAATATATTTTTTAGCCTTAAAGTTACATCAGCATCTGCACATGAATAATCTACTGCCTTTTCTATACTTACATTTTTAAATGAGATTTGATCTTTTCCTTTGCCTATCAAATCTTCTATAGGTGTCATTTCTTCTTGAATTATGTCAAGGCAAAGTTTCTTGAGCCCTAGCGATCTCTTGCTTAACAAATTAGCTGCAACCATGGTGTCAAAACTCAGATTGTTTATTTCAAAGTTATTATTTACTAAAACTGAAATATCAAAATTTGCATTATGGGCTATTTTTTCAATCAAAGGATCCTTAAAGATGTCTTTGACAAATTGGAGCCCACTTTCAGATATATTCTCTCCTTCTTCATGAGCCACAGGAATATACCATCCAGTTTCTGGTTGAGTGCATATTGATATTCCCACTAATTCTGATTCGAATGGACTTAGAGAAGAGGTCTCTGTATCAAAACTGAATGCCCCTTCCTTTTTTATTAATTGAATCATTAGGTTGATCATTGATTCTGAATTAGCACATCTGTATTCTCCTTTAATTCTAGGTATAACATTAGAATTTGCTTCTGAATCATCTTTAGGTGGGATTCTATTAATTAATGACATTAATTCTAAATCTTTTAATACTTCTATAACTTGATTATTATCAAAATTCCAGAATTCAGATCGCTTGAAGTCTAAATCTATTGGAGCATCTTTTTTTATAGTTGCAAGCTCTCTGGACAAGAAGGCATTATTTTTATGCTCTTCTAGGAGCCTCTGAACTCTAGCAGATCCCCTGATATCTAGTTCAGGAATTTCTCCAATATTTTTATATATATTTTCTAAATTTTTGTATTTATTTAATAGAGCAAGCGCTACTTTTTGCCCTATTCCTGGGATCCCTTTTATATTATCTGAAGAATCCCCTGCTAATCCTTTAAGGTCAGGAACATTCTGAGGCTTAACTCCTTCAAATCCTTTTTCATCTATATAACTATCTTGGCTAACTAGCCTATCTGAAGAAAATCTATTAGGACTTGAATACCATATAGAAGTTTTATCGTTAATTAATTGAAAAAGATCTTTATCACCTGAAACAACTACAGTATCAAATCCTTCAGAATATGCATTTAAAGAAATTGTTCCGATAATGTCGTCTGCTTCATATCTTTCAACATTATGTACAGGTATATTGAATGCCTCTATAACTTTTTCAAGTGTAGGGATTTGTTCAGTTAGTTCTGGAGGTGCTGGCTCTCTTCCAGCCTTGTATTCTGGATATTGTTCATGTCTAAAAGTAGGACCTTTAGAGTCGAGTGCTAAAATAATATGAGTTGGGCTTACCTCTTTTATTAATTTAAAAAGGATAGAAAGGAAGCCTTGAACCACAGTTGTGGTAATTCCAGTTGATGATACCATTGGTTGCCTTGAATAGAATACCCTGAATATCATCGCAAACCCGTCTAAAACAAGAAGAGTTTTTTTACTTTGATTAGTTTCACTCATTGAGTGAAATTATACTCTTTTTTTTGAGCTATTTTAAGCTACTTTTTCTTCAGAGGCTTGATTTTCTGATTCCATAGTCTCCAAACCTTTTCTAATTTGTGCTAGAGACAAGGATAATCTTTCCTCTAAAGAGAAAAGAACTTCTTTTGCATATTGATCAGCATCTTTCCTTCTTTGGGATGAATAATTTTCGCTTTCTTCTTGCATAGCTGAAGCTCGAGACATAATTTCATTTTTATTATGCTCAACCGCTTCCATGGTATCTTCTTTTGTTTTCTCTGTTTGAGAGAGTATTTCTTCAGCTTTTTTCTCAGCAGTAGCAACTATTTCATCCTGAGATACTATTTCTTCAGCTCTAGATTGTGCTTCGTTAATCAAATTTTCACAATGCTGCGAAGTTTCTGCAGTTAATTTCTCTGCTTCGTCGCTTGCATCAGTTAAAATAGATTCTTTCTGAGAAATTATTACCTCAGATTGCTCAAGTTCTCTAGGAAGATTTTCTTGAACTTCATTTAACATTTCTTTGATTTTTTCTACATCAATAACTGATTTACCCATTACCTTTTTAGAGGATTCAAGATATTCATTGATATTATTTAATTTTTCTATAATACTCATTTTTTCTCTCCTTTTAGTTTATTTTTTGCTAGTTGATAAATTTTTTCAGGTATAAACGAATTAAACTCTCCTCCAAGCCCAGCTATCTCTTTAACTCTTGATGAGCTAATAAATTGGTTTGGCATTGCGGATATTAAACAAACCGTCTCAATGCGATTGTTTATCTCTCTATTAACTAACGCCATCCCTCTTTCATATTCGAAATCCTGACCTATTCTTAGTCCTCTAATTATTGCTTTTGCTCCTACTTTTTTTGCAAAATCAACAGTGAGTCCTTTATAGGAAGATATCGATATATTTTTCAAATGTTGGGTAGATAAATTAAACATTTCTATTCTTTCTTTAGTATCGAATAATGTCTTCTTTTCAGCAGATTCATAAACAGCTACATATACATGTTCAAAAATCTCTGCCCCTCTTTCTGCAATGTCTAAATGACCTTTTGTTGTTGGATCAAAAGTTCCTGGAAATATTGCTTTAGTCATTTGAAGCCACCTCTCCTTTTTTAAAGATCGAAATTCTAGAATCTCCATATGTTTTATCTCTAAGCTTTTTAAAATTGCCGAAATATTCAGGAGTTTCATTCTTTTTAAAATGTTCATAAATAAATAGAGCCTTTTGTGTTGTAATGTTTGGCTTATCTATTAGCGCAGTTAATTTATGAAAATAATCAGATTCATATGGAGGATCTGCAAAAATAATATCAAATTTTTTCATTTTCTGTTTATTTAAATATTTTTTATAATCAGAACAGAAAACTTCCACTTCGTCAACATAACAAATATTTTTTAAATTTTCCAAAAGGGTCTTAAACACTCTTCTATCTTTCTCAACACAGGTTAAACTCTTTGCACCCCTACTCAACATTTCAATACCAATTGTACCAATACCAGAAAATAAATCTAATACACTCTTGCCATCATAAGGACCTAATATTTCCAATAAAGATTTTTTAATTCTTGCCTGTGTGGGTCGTACGACTTTTGTTGATAAACTAGCTAAGTTATTACCCTTATATTTTCCAGAAATTATTTTTATCATTCATTAGTAATAATAAAAAATTTGATAAAATTTATTTCTTTGAGTCGGTATAAAAGAAATCCTACCAAGTTCATGGATTTGTAAAAATAAATCAATGATATCCTCTTGGTATCCTGAAAATAAAATACCTCCATCTTTCATTTGGACATCAAATCCTCTATCTGTTTTT
>JAYZIQ010000039.1:0-17249 GCA_036165455.1 Chloroflexota bacterium
GAATTGCTGGTCTATGTATTAGCTATTTTTTAACCAAAAAGAATATTTCCCATATTATTTTAGAGAGAGGAGAGGTAGCTAACACATGGATTAATGAAAGATGGGACAGTTTTTCTCTTGTAAATCCTAATTGGGCTATAAAGATTCCCGAATTTGGATTTGGTAGCAAATTTTTTCCTTCAAAGAATCCTGATGGGTTCTTAAATAAGTCACAAACAGTAAATTATCTTAAATCTTTTAGTAGCTTTATTGGTTCAAAAATTTATACCAATGAAAATGTTTCCTCAATAACTAAAGAAAATAATATTTATGAAATAGTTACATCTAAGCGGATAATCAAATCAGATATAGTTGTAGTTGCCTCGGGTGCATTTGGAGATTCTTATATACCCAATATTAACCTAAATCTTAATGATCAGATTTTTCAAATTCACTCGTCAGAATATAAAAATCATAAAGTTTTACCTGATGGAGGAGTTTTGGTTGTAGGGTCTGGGCAGTCAGGCGCACAAATAGCCGAAGATTTGCTTGAATCAGGAAAAGAAGTTTGGTTAGCTGTAAGTAAATGTGGTAGAAGATTGAGAAGGTACAAAGGAAAAGACTCTTCTTGGTGGAATTATAAGATGGGTTTATTTGATAAAACAGTCGATGAAGTTCCATTTAATGATAGATGGAAATGCAGCCCTCATACTTCCGGAGGCAGAGGTGGCCATGATATTAATTTGTTGGATCTTTATGAAAAAGGCTTGAATCTTTGTGGTTCTGTTTATAGTTGTTCAGATAACAAAGTAATTTTTAATGATGATTTATACGAGAATCTAAAATTTTCTGATGATTTCGCTATAAATTGGTCCAAAAGAGTAGACGATTTTATTATTCAAGAAAATATGGTGACGCCCTCTGGAAGTGTAATAGGAGATAAAAGAATAAATAAAGGAAATATCAATTCTGTATCAGAAATGACACTATCTCCGTCTATTTCAAGTGTAATATGGGCAACAGGATTCAGATATAATTTTGACTGGATAAAGTTTGAATTAACTGACAAGAACGGTCATCCTGTTCAAAGAAGGGGTGTAACTAAGCACAATGGATTATATTTCATGGGATTGCAATGGATGCATACTTCAAAATCTGCTCAGTTTATAGGCGTAGGAGAGGATGCAGAATTTATAGTGAATGATATCAGGTCTAAATATATTGTTGATTAAAGATAGGATTTAGAGTCTTAATATTTATAAGCTGTTTTTGCCGCCACCTACTGTAATAATTTCTCCAGTGATATAACTTGCTTCATCCGAGGTAATAAAACTTATTGCAGAAGCAATATCTTCTGGCTCTGCAAGTCTTCCAAGGGGGATAGATTTTACTTGTTGGTCAAGCACATCTGGATTGGTTACCTTAACCTCATCGTGGAATTGTGTATTTACTATTCCAGGAGACACAGCATTAACTCTAATCCCGTATTCTGCAAGATATGCTGCTGCAGTGACTGTCATAGTAACAACACCAGCTTTTGCAATCGCATATGAAGGGGATGATGTCATTCCTCCTGAAGCAGAAATTGAAGCTATATTAACTATTGATCCAGATTTTTGCTTCATCATATGTTTAGCGGCCTCTTGCATAATAAAGTAGGGCCCTTTTAAGTTAAGATCTAATACCCAATCCCAAGTATCTTCATCTACATCAGGAAATTTTACTGGCTTTGAAGCTCCCGCATTATTTACCAGTATGTCTATCCTTCCATAGTTTTTAATAACATCATCAATTAAAATTTTAGAGTCAGAAATTTTACTTGCATCATATACCCCGCCTGACACATCAATTCCTTCATTTTTTATATCAGTTATTGTTTCCTCTAGTTCTTGAGAATTAAGATCAGTAAGGTATAGAGAAGACCCTGATCTGCCAAGGCTCAGTGCAGTCGCTTTTCCATTTCCGCGAGCAGCTCCTGTGATTACAGCTATTTTGTTTTCATTATTATTCATTTTATAGAAATAACTATCTCACAATATTAAATTTTATGACAATATGAATAATATGAACTTGGAAATTTTAATAATTTATTCTATATATAATAATTCGTCGTTCAGTCACAATGATTCTTATTTAACAGAATTTTCTGAAACATTTATCAAAGAAGAAATAAAAAATATTCATAGTAAAAATGTAATCAAGATTAATTTCGATAAATCAATAAAGAATTTAGAAAGTAATGGCTTTCTATCTAGATCCTCGAAGCATCACTTAACTACATTGAATTCTTGGCGTATTACCAAAAAATTAGAAATAAGATTTCGTGAAATATCAAAAAATCAGGAAATTAATTTGAACTTTTTTGAAAATTTTGTTGGATGAATTTAAGGTAATTTCTCAATGAAATCAAGGCAAGCTTGCAGTTCTCTTTCGCAAAGAATAACTATATTTCCGCTAATTGCGTAGCCACCATACTTCGTACTACCTTTCATTCCTACTCCAGCATCAGCCAGGGTAGTTACTGATGAGTTTCCCACCAAATTTGAAGGCTTTTCTGTTATTGACTCTGCAGGAGCTTGGCCTAAATCTATAGCATCTTGATGCGAGCCATAAAACCTAACTTCTATATCTTTAGGGCCAGAAGGACCTTTGAAAAATCCTAGCACAATATCAGTTGCACCTGGAGTTATAGCTTCTCCTGTTTTTTTATCAACAGCATCTGTCTTGAAAGTCTTTGTGCCTTTTAAACCCGCAGTTTTTACATCATCCATCGTATAAGTCTTATCTGAATTAATTATGTCAAAATATTTAGGGCCATCATCCGATTGAGACGAGCTATCATCGCTAGCTCCGCAACCAAATACAAATAAAGTAGATAACATTAATCCAAGAATTAGTTCTTTTTTCATTTTAATTAGCTCCTCTTATTTAGAATAATATTATATAAATTTATCAGATAAGATGAGAAATTAGAAAATATGTGTGTTCCCAATAAAAATTATATAAAATAGAAAATCGTATGTTTATAAGAAAATTTCTGAAAATATTTGTATTTGCACTAATCGTGATTAGTGCATTTAGTTTTAGTGATTCTAATGTAGAAGCGAGTGGCAGCTGGTCTTCATATGGAAGATTAGCTTATGTTACATTTGACGAATCTAGTACGCCTGATAGAGATATATTTGTTTGGGATGCTGATACCGACTGGGAAAATGGCAGAAAATTCTTAGTAAGACTTGATGGGATCTTAGATCAGGGTGAATGTAATCAAAGAGATCCTTCTTTATCCCCAAATGGAAAATGGCTAGCTTTTTCAACAGATTGTGATTTCTACGGATATAATCCAAATTTTAAATACTGGATCGCAGCAATTAATCTGGAAGATACGTCTGAATGGTACCCAATGACTATAGGAAGAGAAAGTGGAAATTCTAATTTTAATTCAAGAAATCCAACCTGGGATCCTACAGGATCAAAGTTAGCATTTGATTCGGATATTCAGGGCAGAAGCCAAGTTTATTATATTAATTTTTATGATCAAATTGGATCTTCAGCTTTGGGAAAAATTGATGCATTCAAAAAAATAGGAGATATTGATCAGATTTGGGATCCTAGTTATGCACCTGATGGAGATTTTCTTACGGCTATGACACTTGAAGGCGCAGTTCGTGTATGGCCAGATGGAATGACTAGCTCTCCAATGTCTAAGCACAAAGGAGATGATATTCAGTTTATTGGCAGCCCTATAGTAATTAGAGGTGATTTCGATTCTAATGACCAATTGGGTGCTGATGTTCAAAATTATTGGCGTATCCCAGGGCTTATGAATGATGATGGGACTGTTAATTGTGATCCTAGAGCAGAAGTATTTGCTTATCATACTACTGGCTGGATTCCTGGTGATGGTGAGCATGGCATTGAGGATGATTCGGAAAAGATAATAGTCACATGTGAGCATGGTCTTGATGATGAAAGCCCAGAGTATTTAACCTCTAGACAAGCTTTTGCAACAAACACAAGCCACAAAGGTGGAACAGGTTGTTGTACGGCTGCTTTTCCTGAAGTTAGTCCTGCAGGAGAAGGAATTGCATACATTACTCGAAATGGTCAAATAATGGTTAAGAGATACATTGGCGACAACTATGAAAGCGGTCATTTTGCAGATAATGCCAATGTAAGCATTGCTGGAATGGCAGATTTTATTATTGGACAGGATTTGGATTATCGTTTAGATCTCAAGGATGGCTCACCAATAAGCTGGTCTTTTTATGAAAAAGGGCTAGATGCCCCAGAAGGAGCTTTAGAAATAGGAGTAGGCGCAATAGGATTAAAGGTTGATGTAGGTGGCGGAGTTAACGATATTTTTAAACAAGAAGAATCTCTAGAAGATCAGTATGACAAGCAGGTTCAGTTAGAGATAGACAGAATAAACAGTTATATAGCTGAATTAGAATATATAAAGCAATCTGAACTAAAAATGTTAGATTTTGATATTGACCAGTATATGCAAAAACACAATCAAAATATTGCTATGAATAATAGTGCAATTGAAGGCATTATTTATGAGCATGAATTTAATAGGAAAGACTTACTGAATCGTCATGCATACGACCTGAATGATTTTGATGAAAATACAGAATATGAATATCAGTGGAAGAAAGAAGAGTTAGCAAACTGGGAGATTAATGAAGCGCAAAGATCATTGGACGATTTAGAATTTGATAAAAAATTCGATGAAGATCAAATCATGATGAGATACTCAGAAGGTTTGCAAAATATTGATTACGATTATCAAAATAAAGTTAAAGAGATTAATAATAGGTGGGATGATTATCTAGTTTATCTTGATGGTTACTGGAACGATATAATCCAACAGAATATTCAAGATGGAGACCAAGAGGCAATTGACTACCATAACAAAAGAAAAGCAAGAGACAAGCAAGATACTGAAACCACAAGACAAAGAGAATTAGAAGATGCATTTAATGAAAACCAAAGATCTATTTGGGACACAGAAGACTCAAAGACATTTGAAATTAATGATTTGCAAAATAGATTTGTGGTCAATAAAGAAAACTTAATTCGCAATAATGAAAATGAAAAGGCCAGAAGAGAGCAAAACCTTATCAATTTCTCCAATGATAGAGAGATGGATAGATATGCAATGCTTGAGAGGCATAGTTTTGAATTAGAAGATTTTGATCTTCGAGCGGAGTCTGCCATTCAAGACGTAAAGATGAATATTGAATATGGAAATCAGCAAATGAACATGGAGCTTGAGAGAAGAGAAATGCAATGGGAACTGAGAAGAGAGCAGATTCAACTTGATTATGACAACCAACTTTTGGACTTTCAAAGGCAAATTGATGAGGTTAAGTATCAATCAGAAATAGAAAAACAAAGATTATCTATGGATCAGGCTCAGTTAGAAGCTGAAATGCTTCAAATGCAAAATGAATTAAATAGCAGGCAGAATGATGTTAATAATTTTTACAGTAGTTCAATGTCAGACCTAGAAAATGAAAGCAGTTTCAGGTTAGATGAAATTGAGAAAAGAAGGGCAGATGAAGATTGGTCTGATGAAAGATATCAACAGGAATTAAGTGATTTTGATAAATGGGAGCTTGAACGTGAATATGAAATTCAATCAGAATTTGAAAACAGGCAAAGAGACCTCCAATTTGATCAAAGGCAATACGAGAACTTCTCAACAGTAGTTGAAACTAATGAACTTTATCAAGATGGTGAAAGAGGATTCTTTGGAAATCCAATCCCCGGAACTATAAGACAGGGTGGGGTAACTGATAATCTTTCAGATCCTGGAACACTTGCAATGATTGGTATAGTAGTTACGGTTGGTACAACATTCCTTCAGTTGTTTAGAGGAAAGTAAAAATATCCTTAATGACAGATAAAATATCTCCCATTGCATAATTATCTAAAAATTTATTCCAATGAAGTATCCATTCCTGAATCATTTTTAAACCAAAAGAAACGATAAGTACGTAATATAAGCTATTTTTAGAAATCGCTTTATTTTTATTTCTAAGTTTTAGGTAGGAAATTCCAATTATCCAGAACTCAAAAACATTTGGAAACGAAAATAAAATAATTCTGCTGCCTGTAATCTCAAATAAAATCATTCCAATTATTCTGAAAGAGAAAAGAAATATAGAAACCTTCTTTTCTATACCGCTCCACCTTAATGAAACTAGCAGGAAAGTTATCATGTATGCAAGATCAAGTATTTTATCAAGATCTTGATAGTTTCTTACTCCCCCTAATTTTAAATTTCCTATGATAAATAAATCAGAAAGGTCTATTAATACAGCGAATATTGATCCAAAAAATGCAAACTTTAATACTGGAAGAGCACCTAATACTCTTACAATTGATACTATTATTTCTTCATACGTCATATTAAATATTTTTAAAATTAATTTGTCTTAATGATTCATATAATACTATTGATACTGAGTTAGAGAGATTTATGCTCCTACTATCTTCCTTCATTGGTATCTTTATTCTGTTAGTAATAGATTTATTAAAAAAGACATTCTTGGGCAGCCCAGAGCTTTCGCTTCCAAAAATAAAATATTCCGACCCATCATATTTGATGTCAGAATAATTTTGTTCTCCGAATGTATCAACTGCATATAATTTTTTGGGTTTTTCAGACTCAATGAAATGTTCAAAGGAATCGTGAATAATAGGTTTATTTCCTTCGTCGTAATCCATATGAGCCCTCCTTAATTTATTGTCTTGAAAATTAAAACCCAATGGTTTGATTAGGTGAAGATTAGCACCAGTATTGTGGCACAATCTAATTATATTGCCTGTATTTTGAGGTATTTCTGGATTGTATAGTACTAAATTCAAACTATTATTCATTTTAAAATGTTGCTATTCTTAAGTAAATAATATTTCAAGAAAGAGGTCAAAATGGCAAAAAGAATAAATAGGGCTATAGAATTACTTGAGCAAGATCAGCCTATATATTACATGGGGCCTCACTCTGGGCATGTTTTGACTTATGAGCAAGGCCTAGAGGATTCTCAAACATGGGCAGATTATATTAATGTGGGGATGGAGCATGGGTCTTTTGATATGACAGGATTAGATAATTATTTAAGAGGCCTTGTAGATGGGGGGCCTACAAAATCTGGACATAGAACACCTCCAGTAATTGTTGAGCTACCTGCAGAAGGCACAGAAGAAAATATTATTAAATATAATGCTTGGCAAATAAGGCAGATACTAGCTAGGGGAGTGCATGGGATATTACTATGTACTGCAGAAAGTGCTGACGCGGTTAGAGCATTTGTTGAGGCTTGTAGGTACCCAACAAATATGGATGGGGTCGGAAAAGGATTGAGCAGAGGAACACGTGGGGTCGGATCTGAAAATACTGCATCTCCTATTTGGGGAGTCGATAGAGATGAGTACCTTTCAAAGGCAGATCCTTGGCCTATAAATCCTAATGGAGAGCTTTTATTAGGGTTAAAAATTGAAACAGTTAGAGGACTTAATCATTGTGAGCAAATATTCACAGTGCCTGGAATTGCATGGGCTGAAATGGGTCCTGGAGACATGCATATGTCTATGGGTTTAATTAGAGGTGACCATGATGACCAAAGAGTTGAGGAAGCAAGAATAAGAGTAAATGCTGCATGTGAAAAAAATGGAGTAAAATTCCTTGGGGGAGTTCATGGGGAAGGCGGAAAGGTAGAAGCTTTGAAAAGAGTTATTGATACCGGAGCAAGAATTATATCAGGAGGCGATCCTGAATTAGCTGAACAAGGCAGAAAGTATACTAAAAGGAAAATGCCTTATTAAAGGAGAGATAAATGAAAGTAAAGAGTGTAGATCATTTTTTGGTAAATCCTGGATGGGGCAAGAATCTCCTTTTTGTTAAAGTTACAACTGACAATGGTCTGGTTGGTTGGGGAGAATGCTATACACAATCAGATAGAGATAAAACAATAGTCGTTCATGTTGAGCATCTATCAAGTTATCTTATTGGAAGAGATCCTTTTGAAATAAAATATTTTAATCAAATAGTTTTTGATGACTATTCTTCAAGAAGAGGCTCCATGGAAATTTATTCTGCTTTAAGTGGAATAGAGCAAGCACTTTGGGATATATGTGGAAAAGCAACAAATCAGCCAGTGAATAAACTTTTAGGAGGGCCATGCAGAGGAAAACTTAGGGTGTATGCAAATGGATGGTATGCTGGCTCTACTAAGCCCGAAGACTATGCTGAGAAAGCTAAATTAACTATTGAAAAAGGTTTTACAGCACTGAAGTTTGATCCAATTCCAGGTCCATTTAGGTCAACAATTTCTAGCAACAATATGAAACAATCAATTGAAACTGTCAGGCAAGTAAGAAATGCAGTTGGTGAAGATATTGATTTATTGATTGAAGTTCACAGAAGATTTTCCCCAATGACTGCAATTAAATTTGCAAATGAAATTGAAGAATTTGATATTTTTTGGTTTGAGGAGCCATGCCCTCCTGAGTTTTTGGATAACTTATCTGAAATTAGAAGCTCTATAAATATGCCTGTAGTTACAGGTGAAGCATTATATACAAAAAATGCCTATCCAGAAGTATTCTCAAAAAAATGTGCCGATATTATAAATCCAGATGTTGCGAATACCGGAGGAATCCTTGAACTTAAAGAAATTGGCGCTATGGCTGAAGCAAATCAAGTTGCCATGTCTCCTCACAATTATAACTCTACAACAATTGCTCTTGCTTCAACTTTGCAAGCGGCAATAACTATGCCGAATTTTTTAATAACAGAATATTTTATGCCATTCGAAGATGTAGGATTAGTTATTTCTGATAACCCACTTGTTCCAGTTGATGGATATATAACTTTAAATGATTCTCCGGGCTTAGGAATATCTTTGAATGAAGATAAATTAAATGATTATCCTTATAAAGAGTTTAAAAGATCTCTTCCTGAGAGAAATAACGAAGGATTTTATGGGGGTGCTTGGCCAGATAATACTGGCACCAAGTAAATTAAGGTTGAGACTGAAGACCTTTTTTAGCTTCTAAGATATCTTTTTCTCCTTGAACTCTTAAATCATACATGGCTTTTTCGTGCTCTAATTGAAGTTCCATTATTTCTTTTTCATACTCAAGGCGCATTTGCATCATTTCTTTTTCCATGCTTAGCCTAGACTCTTCCATAGCTATCATTTCTTTTTGCATCTCTTGATCTAGTTTTCTTCTTTCTTCATCTGCAGCAATCCTCTCTTTTTCAAAGTTCATTTCGTCTTGCCTTCTTTGCTTGTCCATCTTCATCTGTTCATCTTGCATGCCAAAATTCCTTCTCTCCATCTCCATCCTCTCTCTATCTCTCATCATCTCCATCTCCATCCTCTCTCTATCCCTCATCATCTCCATCTCCATCCTCTCTCTATCTCCTCTCATCATGTCTCCGCCATCTCCCATTTTAGGATTTTTATTACTTGGCAAAGAATTTGCAGCATCACAAGAAGCAAGCACAAGGGAGATTATTAGAAGAAAAGATATTTTAGTTATTGTTTTTATGTTCATATTTTATTTGGCTGTTCTATAATATTAATCCTATTGTTCTCTGGATCTTCAAAAGTTGCAACTTTACCTCCCCATTTTTCAATTTCTGGAGGGCGAATAAAACTTATTTTTTCATTAGTAAGTCTTATATATTCTGTCTCGATATCGGCTGTTTCTAGGTTTAATATCACCCTGTTAGGGTCTTTAGATTTTCCGCTTATTTCAGAATGTTCAGAGATGTAAAATTTAAAATTATCTTTTAAGAAATATGCAGAAGTTTCTTTTTCCTTTGTCGCTTTTGAATCAAAAATAAGTTCATAGAACCCTAGTAGATTTTCTAATTTCTCAGTCCAAATTATTATCCCAATTGGTTTCATTTTAAGTTTAAAATATATGGGTATTCAGGAGTTTTTTTCATGCCTGCTTTTTCATAAGCTTTTATGGCGCTTTTATTGTTAGTGTGAACGTGGAGTTTTATTGCAACAACATCATCATTTTTTTTAGCTAGGTTAACAACTTCATTGTGTAGTTTTTGAAATATTCCATTCCCTCTATAATCTTTATGAACACATACGTTTTGTATCCACCAAAAGAAGCCATTCCTACTAACGCTTCTTTCAAAAGAAATTCTTAATGCGCCAATTATATCACTAGAATGTTCTGCCACTAGATAAAAGCCTTGGTTAGGGTTATTTAATATATACTCAACTCCTAATTTGCCTAATTTGTCTGGATAAGGCTCATCTTCAATAGTATGCTCCATATCTATTTGCAAATTCTGTAATTCATTCAAATCTGGTAACTTTGCAATTCGGACAGTAATTTTTTTCATGTTTTTATATTAATTTTTATTAAAATATGTTTTATCCTAAACTAACCTAAATACTTTGCAAAGGAGAATTATGAAAGTCGCATTGGTTGCTCACGGTGATAACCCACCATTTTTGAAAGATTTATTTAATGGAGAGGGTTTTGAATTAATAGAAAAAGAATGTACAAATGAAAAAGAGTATATCGAATTACTTAAAGATGCAGATGGAGCTCTAATATATATACACCCTCCTACAACCAGAAAAGTTATGGAGGAAACTAACAATTTGAAAGTTATTAGCAGGGGAGGCGTTGGCGTGGACTCTGTGGATCTTGACGCTGCCACTGAGCTAGGAATTTGTATATGCAATACGCCTGGAATAAATACTACTGAAGTTGCAGATCATGCAATGGCGTTACTTTTGTCTCTAACAAGAAAAATTAGAGAGCAGGACGCTTTAGTAAAGAAAGGTTATTGGGCAGATAAGACAGAGCTAGTTCATCCATACAGGTCAGAATTAGGAAGAATTGCTGGTAACGTTGTTGGTATTATTGGTCTTGGAAATATTGGAAAAGCATTTGCTACTAGAATAAAAGGTTTTGGTCCTGAAAAAATTATCTCGTATGATCCATATATTGATAGAACTACGGCTGATTTATTTGGAGTAGAATTAGTAGGCTTGGATACTTTGCTAAAAGAATCTGATTTTATTACACTTCATGCTCCCTCAACAGAAGAAACTCATCATATTATTAATGAAGATGCATTTAATAAAATGAAGAGTAATTGTTTATTAATTAATTGTGCAAGAGGTCCACTCGTAGATCCTTCTGCGCTTTTTAACGCATTAAAAAACAATATAATTCCTGGTGCAGGGATTGATGTAACTGAAAAAGAGCCAATATCATCTGAGGACCCATTGTTAAGTTTAGATAACTTAATCATAACCCCTCATACTGCTGGCTCTTCAGGTGTTTCAAGAGAAGTAGGTACTAAAAAGCAAGCAGAAAATGTCATAAAAATTTTGAAAGGAGAGGCTCCCCACGGATTAGCCAATCCTGAAGTAATTAAAACTATTGCTTTAATGAAAACAAAGGAAAATAATAGATGGAGCAATATGGATTTATTTGATACTTCATTAAATGTATAAGGAGAAAAAATGGCAATACATAGAAAAGAAAATTTAATTCCAGACACTAATGAAAATGGAATTACAATAACCTCTCTTTCAGGCCCAGAAAGAGGAGACAAAATGATTACAGTAAAAGAAATATTTATTGACCCAGGAGCAGAAATTCCAGTTCACTTACATCCTGATGTTGAAGAGACACACTTCCTAGTTGAAGGAGAATTGACTGCAATATTAGGTGATAATGAATTTGTTGTTAAAAGCAGAGATTGCATGCTAGCTCCTGCTGGAATGCCTCATGGTATGAAAAATAACTCTAATAAGACTGCAAGATTACTTGTAATGTTTCCAAAAATAAATCCTCAAAGAGAAGCAGTTGAAGATCATAAAACTTCTCCAGGGATTCCTGAAAAATATGTTTCAATCAGAGAAAAAATGGAGCCTTTTGAATTTGCTCCTGGGATAATGAGGTATGATATGGTTGGTGATTTTTCTGGCGCAAAATCAAGTTATTTTTCAGAATTAAACTTTAGCTCGGGCTCTGATGCTCCAAATCATTATCATCCACATCATGAAGAATCAATGTATTGCTTAGAGGGCAAATTAAATGCAGTTTATTTAGAAGAAGACAATATCGAATTAAATGCAGGAGATATGTTTACTGCAGAAGTAGAAGCAAGGCATGGATGCAATAACCCATTTGATAGCAAAGGAACTTTATTGGCAATTCACTGTGTTTTAAATCCTCCTCCAAGAGTGGAGTGTGACTAATGACAACAATTAAGCTGTCTAAGGAATTGCAAAATCCAAGAGGTGTTTATTCAATACCAGTTACGCCGTTTAAAGATAATGGAGAGCTAGATATTAATTCTCTAAGAAGATGCATTGAATTTTGCTTAGAAAAAGGTGCTCATGGGATAGTTATGCCTGTTAATGCTAGCGAAGTAGGAACGTTGACAGATATTGAGAGAGACCAAGTTTTGAAAGAAGGAGTTAAAACTGTTTCAGGCTCTGTTCATTTCGTTGCTGGAGTAACAGGCAATTCAGTGAAACAAGTTATAGAGAGAGCTAAAATTGCACAAGACCTAGGAGCTGATTCTATTATGACTATGCCATCAGTTAAAATTTCTTCAGCTCAATATATTTATGATTATTTTGGTGAAATTTCTAAATCTGTTGATATTCCCCTGTGGATACAAAATAATGATATGCAGGGAAAATTGGTTCCTACAAAGGTAATAATCGACCTGATTAATGATTTTGAGAACATAATTTACCTTAAAGAAGAAAGTGGATTTGCTGGCCATGTAATTAGTGAAGTTGTAGAAAAAGTAGGTGATAAGTGCAGGTCTATTATGGGAGGTATTGGAGGCACATTTTTAATGGATGAATACACAAGAGGCTCCAGTGGAACAATGCCCGCTGGGCATTTTACAGATATTGTTGTTAGTATATGGAATGCTCTTGATACCCAGAAAAAAGACAAAGATGGAAATTTCCAAGTTAATGATCAGGCTAGAATATTATGGGAATCATTATTGCCGTCTCTTAATTTTGAGCGTAGATTTGGTGTTACTGCATATAAATGGGTTTTTTGGAAAAGAGGAATCATAGAAAGCCCTATGACCAGATTTCCTGTAACAAAACCATTTGATAGTTCAGATCAATTAGAATTACAGAAGATTATGGACAGGTTAAGTCCTCTTATGACTTAAGCTTTCCTTTTGTTTTTTCTATAAATTCTTTAGTTCCATTCATTAAGTATCTGTTAGCGCTACCTATAAGAAAGTTAATCCCTTTGTCATTCCAATATTTCGCCTGATCAGCATCTGTTACAAGAGTACCAGGGTGTTTTCCTGCTTTAATTATTTTAGGTATCATTTCCTCCATAGTGGAACGAACTTTTTCATGAGTTACTTGCCCATGAACACCTAGAACGGATGATAAGTCACCAGGACCTAAAAATATACTGTCTACTCCATCTAGAGAGATTATTTCGTCCTGATTTTCGATTCCTTCCAAGGTTTCAATTTGAAGAGCTACAAATATTTCTTCGTTGCTCGTTTTAACGTGCTCTGGGATAGGTATCATACCGTATTTTCCTGTCCGCGAGGCACTAAACAACCCTCTTTTCCCTGCAGGAGGGTATTTACAGCTGTCTACAACCTTTTTCCCATCTTCAGCGTTATTTATTAGAGGGATTAATACTCCTTGTGCACCAGCATCAAGGTATCTTTGTAAATTTTGTTGCATATTCAGCCCAGCTCTTACCATTGGAGTTATGTTTGCTAGTTCAGCAGCCCTAATCATATTTTCTGCTGTTTCATAGTCTGTAACACCATGTTCGCAATCAATCATTACATAGTCCATTCCTAGCCACCCTAGCATTTCTACAGTTGAAGGTGATGGTGTACTTACAAAAGCACCCAAAGTTAGCTCATTATTTTCTAATTTTTGCTTCATTGAATTTTTGTTCATAACTAGCTCCTTTTATAAAAGTTAATATTAGTTTGCTATTAATATTCTTACATTGCAAAATTTATATCATGGAAATATATAAAATAAAAAACAAAGACTGCGAACTTGAGATTTATGGCGGACTAATAAAATCTATAAAAATAATTATTGGTTCAAATAAGTACGAAATTTTAGGATATGACCCAAAGAATTATGTTTCTGCTTTTATTATGGCTCCTTGGGCCAATAGGATAAAGAATGGAAAATTTGATTGCAATAAAGGCAGTTATGATTTTTCTGTAGATAACCCATTTCAAATAAAGCATGCCATTCATGGCACCGTTCTGTACTCTGAATGGGAATTAGAGGAAATTAGTGATGAGATAATTTCAATTGCTACAAAACTATCCAAACCTTGGCCATACAAGGGAATAGTTAGATTTAAGATTTCATTGGGAAATAAAAAGATAAATAATGAACTAACGATCATTAATGAAGATTTAGAAGTAATGCCTTATTCTCTTGGCTGGCATCCTTGGTTTAAGAGGAGATTATCAAAAGGCGAGTTAAAGATTAAATTTGATGCTAAATATAAATGGGAATTGATAGAAGGAATTCCTTCTTCAAAAAAAATACATTCAGAAGAAATTTCAATGTTTGCTAAGGGATTTACACCCAAGCCGGGAACTTTGGATGATTGTTATAGAATAAATCAGAATTCAGATGTTTGTCTTATTTGGCCCGAACTTACTTTAAAGATAAATTCATCAAATGAATGTGGACATTTGATGGTATATACCCCTTCAAGCCCAAGTTCAGATCTTTTATGTGTTGAACCACAGACCGCAACAATAAACCCTTTTCAATTAGATCAAGAGCAAATAGATGATACTGGAGTGCTTTATGTAAACCCAGGTGAAAGTTATAAAATTTTTACTGAATGGTCTTGGAGTTAGATGTTTAAATTAATTCGATTTATCAATATTATAAGAACTATAAGAAATTCACTTAGATACTTATTTAACGAAGAGATTCCATTTAAATATAAATTAATACCTATATTCGGGGTAATTTATCTAATTATACCCATAGATTTGTTATCTGAAATTAGAATTTTGGGGATAGGATTAATTGATGATTTATTTATTCTTTACCTAGCATGCTACTGGTTTGAGAGACTATCTAAAAAATATTTAGACTCTAAAGGATACATCGAAACAGATTATGAAGTTAAAAATAAAAAAGAAGAGGAAGAATAGATCTATCCTCTTCTTTTTTATAATTATTTAATTTCTAAGCATTAAAAGTCAGGTAGTATTCCCATGGGTGAGGTCGAGTTCTTACCTGATCCACTTCCGTCTCTCTCTTATATGAAAGCCAAGCTTCCAACAGATCACTAGTAAAGACATCTCCCTTAAGTAAGAATTCGTGGTCCTCTTCAAGGGCATTTAAGGCACCTTCAATGCTATTTGGAACTTGTTTTAATTTTGCTTGTTCTTCTTCAGGCATACTGAAAAGATCATCGTCTAGTACATCACCAGGGTCAATTTCATTTTCTATGCCATCAAGACCCGCCATTAACATTGCAGGGAAAGCTAAATAAGGATTACAAGTTGGATCTGCAGATCTAAACTCAATTCTTTTAGCCGCCTTATTGTCTGGATCATACATTGGCACTCTGAATGCTGCACTTCTATTTCTGGCTGAAAGACCTAATATTGTAGGTGCCTCGAAACCAGGAACAAGTCTTTTATAGCTATTTGAAGTTGGCGCACACAAGCCCATAAGAGCTTGTCCGTGTTTAATTAATCCACCAATATAATTCAATGCTAATTTACTTAATCCAGCATATTCATTTCCGGCAAATAAAGGCTTTCCATCTTTCCATATGCTTTGGTGAGTATGCATACCTGTGCCATTGTCGTTATAAATTGGTTTTGGCATAAATGTAGCAACTTTGCCGTAACTTTGTGCAACATTTTTAACAACATATTTATACCTCATAACTTTGTCAGCCATTGATAGCATAGTATCGTACCTCAAATCAATTTCACCTTGACCTGCTGTTGCAACTTCGTGATGATGCTTTTCTATGTGGAACCCAAGTTGTTCGACCATTATTCGAACCATCTCACCTCTTATGCCGTGCATAGTATCAATTGGAGCTGCTGGAAAATAGCCACCTTTATAACCAGGTCTTTGCCCAATATTAGGACCACCATCAATCATTTCTTCAGATCCAGAGTTCCATATACCTTCGTCAGAATCAACTTTAAAGTAAGCCTCGTTTTCCTTTTGGAAAAATTGCACTGAATCAAAAACAAAGAATTCTAATTCAGGTCCCCAATAAGAAGTATCACCAACCCCTGAATCTTTTAAATATTGCTCAGCTTTAATTGTTATGTATCTAGGATCTCTAGAATAATGATCATTACTTAGTGGATCTCTAATATCAGCAATTATTGATACAGTTTTTTCTTCAAAAGGGTCAACTTTAGCTGTTTCAGCATGAGGAAGAAGAAGCATATCTGATTGTTCAATAGATTGAAAACCTCTTACACTTGATCCGTCAAAACCAGTTCCTTTTTCAAATAAATTATCGTCAACTTCAGATATTGGTAAAGCAACGTGTTGCCAAGTACCTGGGACGTCAATAAATTTTAAGTCTAAAATATCGCAATCATTATCTTTCATCAGTTTCAAAATTGATTTAGAAGCTGATAATTTATCTTTTCCGGCCATTTATTCCTCCTTTAATGATTAATAAAATACTATTAGAATATAATAAGCAAAAGATTGCAAAGAAATGTTTCAAAAATGTTGCAATAATGTATTAATTAAGATTAATTCGTAAAAAAATAATGAAGATATTACTAATTACAGATACTCAATTTGGTATGTGCGATGATAATTTGTCATCCGAAAGATGGTCAAAAATAGCTAAATCATGGTCACTTCCTGATAGTGGAATAGAAAAAGAAAAGCGAAATCTAAAAAAATTTATTGATTTTGCAAATAGAATGAAGCCTGATTTAGTTGTTCATTGTGGTGACATAGTAAATAGAATCAGTAATAGTAACCCATTAAATGAATATTTGGATTTGGTAAAAAAATTAAATGATGTGCCAATTTACCATTTGCCAGGAAATCATGACGTTGGAATTGATCCAGAAAATTTGTCTTTAGAGGGATTGAATTTTTACAAAGATTTTTTTGGCAATGATTTTTATAATTTGGAGTGTAAAAATTTTGAATTAATTTTTCTCAACAGTTCTAAATTTATCAATTATAAAAATACAGATCTATATGAAGAGCAAGTTG
>JAYZIQ010000040.1:0-18755 GCA_036165455.1 Chloroflexota bacterium
GATCTGAATTTAAAGATTCAAATATCATAATATTCAAAGAAATTACAAAATTACATGAAGAAATAATTTTATGGGAGCCTGATAACTCATCTCCATCTTTAAAAGAAATAAAAGGTGAATTTGTAATAATTGTTGAAAGAAGTCCAGATTCTAATAATACAATTCATCCCTCAGAAGAAGAAATCAAAGCTAAGCTAAAAGAGTTTGTAGATTTTGGATTAAGCGGAAGAGATTCTGTTAAGAAAGCATCAAAATATTTAGGGATAAGTCAAAAAAAAATATACACTATATATTTAAAAGAGTTTGTAAAAAAAGATTAGGAAATTACTTTGAGAAGCAAATCAAAAAATATTCTTGTATGTGTTGCATGGCCATATGTAAATGGCGAACCTCATTTAGGGCACATCGCAGGTAATAATTTGCCTGCTGATATATTTGCCAGATTTAACAGAATGATAGGAAACAATGTATTAATGGTCTCTGGAAGTGACCAACATGGAACACCAGTAACATTAAGGGCTAGGGAAGAAAATACTACACCTAAAGAGATCTCAGAAAAATACCATAAAATATGGGAGAAATCTTTCAAGGATTTAGACTTTTCTTTTGATTTATATACAAAAACTGGGACAAAAAACCATTCTGATGTGGTGAAAAAAATCTTTAATTCCCTTTTAAATAATAAATTTTTAACAGAAAAAATATCTGAGCAACCTTATTCAGAAACTGCATCTATGTTTCTTTCAGACAGATACATTATTGGAGATTGCCCCAATTGTAATTACAGAACAAAAGGTGATCAATGTGAAAATTGCGGAAAAGATTTCGAGGCAAAAGAATTAAAAAATTTAGAATCATCAATTGATGGTTCAAAATTAATCTTCAAAAAAACAAAACATATGTACCTTGAATTATCTAAATTTCAAAAAGAACTAGAGGAATGGATTAAAGAAAAAACTTATTGGAAATCTGCAGTAAGAAATCAAAGCCTAGGATTTATTCAAAAAGGTTTAATTGATAGGGCTATAACAAGAGATATAGATTGGGGAGTAGAGGTGCCTCTAGATTCCTATTCAGATAAAAGAATATATGTATGGTTTGAGGCAGTTATTGGTTACCTATCAGCTTCTATAGAGTGGGCAAATAGCGATAAAAATAAATCAAAAGACAAGGAAATATGGAAAGAATGGTGGATTAATACAGAATCAAAACATTTCTACTTTCAAGGAAAAGATAATATTCCTTTTCATACAATAATTTTACCAAGTATTTTATTAGGCTCTGGTTCTTATAATCTTCCATATGATGTGGTTGCTAATGAATATCTAAATTTTTCCGGAAAGCAATTCTCAAAAAGTAAAAACTGGGCTGTATGGGTTAATGATTTTTTAAGAGACCATGATTCTGAATCATTAAGATACTATCTCACTTCAATTATGCCAGAGACATCTGATTCGGATTTCACTTGGGATTCATTTTACGAAAGTAACAACAATGAACTAGTTGCGACTTTTGGGAATTTAGTTAATAGAATTGAATCATTAATTAAAAATAACTTTGATAATGAAATTCCTAATCCTACTAACATACAACTTGAAGATGAGAAAATGATCAATTCAATTAAGGAAACTTATGAAAAAACATATAAATTTTTGGAACTAAGGCAATTTAGAAATGGGCTTAAATCTATAATGGCGCTTGCTCAAGAAGGCAATAAATATATCGACTTAAAGGCTCCTTGGAAACAGGTTAAAGAAGATACTAATAAAGCTGCAACTACTTTATGGGTAGGAATAAATTTAATTTCTAATTTAGGTGTGCTCATATCACCTTTTCTCCCTAAAACTTCTGAAAAAATAACGAATCTAATTTCTGATAAATCCAAATTCTTAAAATGGCAGTACAGAGAAGTCTCGCATGGAACTAAATTAATTCCACAAGGCCCTTTGTTTAAAAAAATTGATATAAAAGAAAAGAAATAATGAATAATTATAATCAACTTTTTAATCTTATAAAAAAAGATCTGGCCCAAGTAAAAAATAATATTGAAGAATTAGCAAAAAAAGAATCAGAATATTCAGAAGAAATATCAAAAAGATTGTCTTATGTTCTATCGTCACCTGGCAAGCAACTCAGACCAATGATTACACTTATTTGCTCTAAATTATTTGGAGAATTTGATAAAGAAAACTCGCTAAGAATGGCAACAGCTGTTGAACTTTTACATATAGCAACACTAATTCACGATGACACGGTAGACAGTGCTGATATCAGGAGAGGAAAAGCTACAGCAAGTAGTTTGTGGGGAGGCAATATCGCTGTACTGCTAGGAGATTATGTTTTTGCTACATCAGCAATATTTGTATGCGATACTGGAAATATAGCACTTGTAAAAAGATTTGCTGAAACAATCGTGGAATTATCCAAAGGTGAATTATTTGAAAATATTGAGTCAAATAACTTAAGGCTCTCTAAAGAAAAATATTTTGAAAAAACATATTTAAAAACAGCTTCACTTTTTAAAACATCATCCTTCAGTGGTTGTGTAATCGGTAAAGGGAATGATGAAAATATTGAAAATATTTCAAAATTTGGATTTCATTTCGGAATGGCATATCAAATTCAAGATGATATTTTAGATATCACTTCTTCAAAAACCAAAGAAGGCAAGCCTGTATTTAATGATTTATCTGAAGGGGTAATAACTTTACCTATAATTTTATATTTAGAATCTAAAAAATATGATGATGATGTAATAAACAAATTTGCACTAAAAGAAAAGCCGGGATTGTTAAAAGAAATAATTAGTTCTAATTCAATTGAAAAGTCAAAAGAGGTAGTTAACTTTCATTATGAAAAAGCACTTAACTCATTATCAAGTGTTCCTGAAAGTGAATATAGAAAAGCATTAGAATCAATAATTGAAATTTCTAGAAACAGAATTTGTTATGAAATTTGCCAAAAGGTAATAAATTGTTAAAGAAAGAAAGAGCGGATTATATTTTTAATAGGCTTAATGAGATTTACCCAGAAACACCTATCCCTTTAAGGCACAAAAATATATTTGAATTATTAATAGCGGTTTTACTAAGTGCTCAATGTACAGATGAAAGAGTAAATAAAGTTACCCCAGAATTATTTAAAGCAGGAAATACTCCCATAAAAATGATGAGAGTCCCTACTTCAAAAATTGAAAGTATAATTAAATCTTGTGGTTTAGCTCCTCAAAAATCTTCTAATATTTCAAATCTGTCTAGGATAATCGTAAATAAATTCAATTCCAAGGTTCCTGAAAGTTTTGAAGATCTTGAAAGTTTACCAGGAGTGGGTCATAAAACGGCTAGCGTGGTAATGTCTCAAGGATTTGGACATCCAGCATTTCCAGTAGATACACATATACATCGCCTTTCTCAAAGATGGGGGCTAACCAAAGGAAAAAATGTAAAAGAAACTGAAACAGACCTAAAAAAACTTTTCCCAAAAGAAAGCTGGAATAAATTACATCTACAATTTATTTATTATGGAAGATCGCACTGCACTGCAAGAGGATGTGATGGGACTATATGCGAAATCTGCAAAATGTGCTTCCCTAAGAGAATGAAGTCGTTTTTAGCAAACAAACCTTAGTGCATGTAATAAACTAAAATTAAGAAATATGCTCAATAAAAAAAATTGTGTGAATTTCAAAGACAAATTAATTAAAAAATGTTAGCCTTTGATGCTTAAAAGGAGCCAAATGTTAAAAATTGGAATTCTAAATATAACTAGCTACTCAGGAATGGAGCTAATAAGGATATTAGATAGTCACCCTGAAGTTGAGGTAACTCAGGTTACAGGAAGAAGTCAAGCTGGGAAAATGCTTGACAATGTATTTCCTTTTTATAATAGCAAATTAAAAATAAATGAGAATTTAAAAGAAGATACTGACCTCATTTTCTCTGCGCTACCTCACAAAGCAAGCGCAGAAATAATTGGACAATATGTAAATAATGATATTCCAGTTATTGATTTTAGTGCTGATTTCAGATTGCCGCTTGATATATATGAAAAGGTATACGATGTTAAGCATCCACATCCGTCTTTAATAAGCAAATTCATATATGGTCTCCCTGAAAAAAACAAAGATAAGATAAAATCAACTAAATTTATTTCTAATCCGGGCTGCTTTCCAACATGTGCTACTATACCATTGCTACCTTTAGAAAATACTAATATCTCAAATATAATTGTAGATGCTAAAACAGGTATTTCTGGCGCAGGAAGATCTCAAAATATAGATCATTCTTTTTCTGAGATATCAGATAATATTTCAGCTTATTCTATTGAGGGTCATAGGCATGAGCCTGAAATTGAAAATAACATTAATAAGAACGTATATCTTACTACTCAACTAAGTTCTATTACTAGAGGTATATTTTCTTCAATATACTTCCAATCACAAGATGAAATAGATATTGAAGGCTACAAACATCATTTTGATAGTATGCCATTTGCAAATGTTTGTTCTGAGCCACCAAAGCTTAAAGAGGTGAGAGGAACAAATAATTGCAACATTTTTATACAAAAATTACCAAAAAAAACTGATACAAATAATTATAGGATAATTTCTGTGATTGATAATCTAGTAAAAGGCGCCGCAGGACAAGCAGTTCAAAACATGAATATTATGTTCAATTTTGAAGAAACACTTGGATTAAACAATATGGCATTGTATCCTTAGAGTTTTAAGGAAGGCCCCGTTAGTGTAGCGGCCCAACACGCCACCCTTTCAAGGTGGAGATCACGAGTTCGAATCTCGTACGGGGTACCAAATATGATAGTTGACGTACATACACATTTACCAAGCCATGAATTAGAAGTTCCTGAGTCAGAAATTAAGTATGAAAATGCAATGAAATCAGGTTCAGGAAAACCTACAAAGTTAACAAATTCTGTTAAAGAATATCTACAAGCTTTTAAAGATGTAGATAAAACTTTTATTTTTGGAATAGCTCCTAAACCTTGGAATAAAAAAGAAGAAATACTTTCATCTCCGGGATGGAATAAAGATTTAAATCATAATGATATAGCAGCAAAAGTAGCATCATACGCTCCTGAAAAAGTTATACCGTTTATGTCTCTTCACCCTATGGACCCAAACCTTGAAAAAGAATATGATCGATGTGTAAATGACTTAAAATTAAAAGGAATAAAGCTTGGGCCAAATTACCAAGATTTCCATCCGGTTAGCCAAGAAGCAATGAAACTGTATTCAAAGCTAGAGAAGGATAATATACCAATAATTTTTCACCAAGGAACTTCTCCTGTTACTAATGCACCTTTGGACTATGCTCACCCTAAACATATAGATAAAGTTGCAATGGTATTCCCAAATTTAAAAATTATCTTGGCTCATCTTGCTCATCCATGGCAACCTGATTGTATGTCAGTAGTAAGAAAGCACAGAAACGTGTTTGCAGATGTTTCAGCTCAATTTTATAGGCCTTGGTCTTTTTGGAGTGGCTTAAACTTATTCAGTGAGTGGGGAGTAATAGATAAAATTTTCTTTGGCTCAGATTGGCCAATAACAACACCAAATGAAACTAAAGAAAAACTAATGGAGCTAAGTAAATATTCAAAAAAATACAATCTGCCTACAATACCAGAGGATTCTATTGAAGGAATTATTAACAGGGATGCTATCTCGATTCTTGAGGTTGCTACTTAAGATATTCCTATATCAGTAAAATCAAATCTTTTCTTAAATTCTTCTCTAAGATTATTGTATTCTGCCCCTAAGTTTTTATTGCTATTCACAATCCTTGTAGCCCATTTCCTTGAATCTAATAAAGTTTCATTATCATTAATCATCTCGTAAGAAATATCATTCATTCCACTCTGCTTGCTACCAATATAATCCCCTGGGCCCCTAATTCTTAAATCTGCTTCTGCTAGATCAAATCCATTTTTAGTTTTTTCAAATGAATCAAGTCTCTCATCAGCATTTTCAGAAATATTTCTTGTAAACAAATAGCAATAACTTTTTTCAGTTCCTCTGCCAACCCTTCCTCTTATTTGATGCAGTTGAGCTAATCCAAACCTATCTGCAGATTCAATTACCACGCAAGTAGCATTAGGTATATCAACACCTACTTCAATCACAGGAGTAGCAACTAATAAACTAAATTCATTATTTTTAAATCTATTCATTATTATACTTTTTTCTTCCATGCTCATCTCGCCATGGAGCACATCCATTTTTACTTCTTTTAACATTGAATTTTTTAAGTCTATTACCATTTCTTCAACTGAAATAGAGTCTATTTTTTCTGATTTATGAATTAAAGGACATACAATAAATGCTTGTCTACCAGATTCGATTTCATTATAAATTTTTAAGTAGGCTTCTTTTTTCTCTTGGTCCTCTCTGCACCATAATGTATCGATTTCCTTTCTGCCCTCAGGACAATTTCGTAAAGTGCTAACCTCAAGGTCTCCATATAAAGTTAATGCTAAACTTCTTGGTATTGGCGTGGCTGACATTGATAATAAATGTGAAACCTTAGATTTCTTTACCAAAGCATCTCGCTGAGAGACACCAAATCTATGTTGCTCATCAACTACAACCAGTCCAAGTTTGGCAGGATTAAAATCTTCTTGGAACAAAGCATGAGTCCCAACAACTAGATCTATTTCTCTATTATTAACTAGCTTATGAATAAGTTTTTTTTCAGAAGAGGTCTGACTCCCGGTTAATAATGCAACAACCATTCCCCTTTCCATTATTCCTGGCATTTTTATTGAAATTACTTTATTACTAAAATCTAAATAATTATTACCTCCAAATTGCTCTTTTATATTAATGAAATGTTGTTCTGCTAATATTTCAGTAGGAACCATAAAAGCACCTTGGTATCCTGCTCTTATAATTGAAAATAAACTAACTAAAGCAACTAATGTTTTTCCGCTACCAACTTCTCCTTGCAATATTCTTCTCATTGGAATGTTTTTGGATAAATCATCTGTAATCTCATCAATTGAATTCAACTGATCATCAGTAAGAGGAAAGTTGAAATAATTTTTTAAATCATTGATTAGCAAGTCTTCTATTATAATTTTTTCAAGATTATAATTTTTTTCTCTTTCATATTTCCTCATTAGCATAAAAATTTGATTAAATAGCATTTTCTCAAAAAGGAATCTTTTCCTAGAAATGTTTAAATATTCAATATTCTCAGGAAAATGAAGATTTTTCATGGCATTATTTATTTCAAGCATACCTAAGTCTTTTAGAATTTCTGAAGGAATATACTCAGTAACATTACCATAATATTTATCAAGGCATTTTTTTATTATTGATCTAAATGTTGCCTGAGGAATTTTATCTTTGAGTGAATAAACTGGCATTATCTTTCCATTTGAAGAAGATTCATTAGAGGGTTCAATTATTTCTGTCTCTGGACTAGATATCTGTAATTTATTTCCATATTTTGAGATCTTGCCGCTAACTGAAATCCAGGTGCCTTTAGGGTACTTTGAAGTTAAATAAGGCTGACCATGCCAAATTATATCTATAAATCCAGTATCGTCTGTTAAAGTTGCCACACAAGAACTCATTTTAGGTCCAATTCTTCTTTTAGCTGATTTAATTACTTGCCCAACAATTGTCACGTTCTCAGATTTAATACATTGAAATATCTTCTTCACTTGGGAATAATCAATGTGCCTAGCAGGAAAATAATTTAATAGATTTAACGGAGTTTTTATACCAAGTTCATTTAACTTAGATTCAGTGGACGATCTTATGTTTAACTCTTTTGCTAAACTCTTTTGCAAATTATTTTAATTATTTTAAAAGGTTTATTTTTTTGGAAGCTCACCAATGAAAGCTATTCCAACAGCTCCTGGCCCAGCATGAGTTCCAACAGCTGGTCCAAATTGAGCTTTTATCACTTCTCCAACATACATATTATTTGTAGAGGCAGCAGATTTGCTCTTTTTATCTGACTTAACAGCTTCATTTCCCGCCAATGAATTATATAATGCTCTTGAATCAAATGATTCTGTAGTTTGCATTACAGCCATACCTTGATGATTTGTATGTCTCTCGGCTTCCATTCTTAAAAATGAAAGAGCTTTCACCATTGATCTTGGCCTAGAGATTGATACAACTTCCCCCTCATCATTATTCCCAATAACTGGTTTTACATTCATTAGGCCACCGAAGAATGCGGCTCCTGCACTTATTCTTCCGCCCCTTTTCATGTATTCTACTGTTTCACATGCGACCAAAATTCTAGATTTTTTACTTAATTCATTAGTTAGTTTTACTAGATCGGACATTTTTGCAGACTTATTAGCTTTTAAATGATTTGCTACTGAAATTATTACCAACCCAGCACCCATGCTAACACTTTTACTATCAATTACAGTTATTTTTCCTTTACCAATTTTTTCAGCTGCTTGAATAGCTGAGCTATATGTTCCGCTCACCTTACTAGAAATGTGTATAGAAAGTAATTCTGAGTGCTTTTTTAATTCAGCAGAATATATTTTTTCAAAATCTCCAGGAGATGGCTGTGAAGTAGTAGGAAAAATATCTGAAGACACCAACTTCTTATAGTAATCATCTCCATTTATATCTATATTTTCTTTTAGTACTTTATCTCCAAAATTTATATTAATAGGTACTTCAACTAAACCAAGCTTTTTCGTATAAGCTTGAGGTATATCGCTTGCGCTATCACATATTATTCCTATAGACATATTTTCTCCTCGGCATATTAAGTATAAATATAATTTACAAGATACGAACCTAACTGTAAATAGTAGAGCCTACTCTGCTAATAACATAAAATAGTATAACTGGGATGAATGACTTATTAATTCTGTATCATTAATTCCAAATTCCTCTGCAAGCATTTCTTTTAAAAAATCGATATGATCTTGAGGGCTGGATTCATGATAAATTATAGATACGAAGTCACCATTAAAATTATCTTCCTTAAGACTTTCTATAAAAGATTCTTTATTATTAAATTCATCTTTTGTAATTTTAAAACTTCTGCAATCATCAACAGATGACTTGATAATGCTTAAATTATTATCTAAATTTTGCTCAGGACTAAAGGAAAATATAGCAGAAATTAATTGAGCATCATTAGAGCTATTTATTAGGCTTATATTTTTTGAAGATTTGGAAAGGTCTTTAAATTTTTCAAAACTGCCTTCTGAATTTGGTATGCATATTATTTGTTTAGAAGATAAATCATCAATAATCGAATTAAAATCTTCGTTTTTCATTTCATCTAAATCAGAGTTTGGCAATATTTTTATGGACCCAAATGTATTATCCTGCAAAAAACTTACTATCCCCTCTCCCTCAGCAGAAACTAATAAAGAAATCTCAGACGAAACCTGGCTTGAAATCTTTTCTTTCATCTCTTTGTATTGCTCATCCATATTAGTAATATTTTCGTTAGAAATATTTCCAAAGTTCTTAGAAAAATCAATTATCTCATCAGGGTTTTCAGAGTGAATATGAATCTTGCATACTTTTTCACTGCCAGTTACCACTAAAGATCTCCCTTTATCGGATAGATTATCTTTTATTTTTTCAGCATCTAAGTCTTCACCAGTAATAGCAAATACTACGCAATACCCCCAATCTTCATCATGGGATGATGATTGAAAAAATTCCTCTTTAGGAGAATAGTAATTTGGAATTTCAGGAATGAATGAATTAGTGCCATCTACTCTTAAATTAACATTACCTTTTTCATCAGATTCAATACAGTTGTATGTAGCTTCTAGCATTACTGAAAATCCATAAGCACCAGAGTCAATGACATCAGCTTGAGCAAGAAGGTCCATCTGGCCCTTTGTTTCTTCGACGGCAGATTTTGCTCTTTTACTAATTGCTTCTAAAGCTTCTTTTAAATTAGTATTTTTGATTTCTAAATATTTTCTTGCTATTTTTGCGCACTCTCTCATCACAGTTATCATCGTTCCTTCTTGAGGCTCATGGATAGAACTAAAAGCGTACTCATAACTTTGTTGCAATGATTCTGCTAATTCAGGTAAACCCAAGATATCAGAACTAGAAATACCCTTATGAATTCCTCTGAATAATTGAGCAATTAACAAACCACTATTTCCTTGGGCAGAAAGTAATGCGAAATCAGCTACATCTTTGGAAAGCAAGTTCAAGTCACTATAAGAATCTCCATTATCAAGATTATCTAAAATTCCCTTTACAGAAATATACATATTGGTCCCAGTATCTGCATCTGGAACTGGAAAGACATTTAAAGAATTCATAACTTCTCTATGCTCTTCTAATGATAAAGCAAAAACCTTAATTAACTGAATGTAATCTTCGGTATTTAGCCCTCTTTTTATGACATCATTTTCTGTCATGATTTATCTCTCAACGAATTCTTTAATAGCATTATATTAGATCTAACCTCACCTTCCCAAAAAATTGATGATCCTGATACAAAAATCTGAGCCCCTGCATCTTTGCATCTTTTTATAGTAGAAGAATTTATCCCTCCATCTACAGAAATATCAACCGAACCTTTGATGTCTTTTCTTAATAATAAATTATTTAATTCTGCTATAGAATCTACAATCTTTTCATTAAATTTCTGTCCTGAAAAACCAGGCTCTACGCACATTATTAATACTCTATCAACTTCTTCAATAAATTCTTCAATTTTATCTATAGAAGTATTAGGTTTCTTAGCGATTCCTACTTTTATCCCTTTTGATTTTATCTTATCAATTAATTCAGCCACATTATTACATGCTTCAATATGAAAAGTAATTATATCTACTCCTATATCCATAAAACTATCTACTTGGTCAAAGGGATCGTCTACCATAAGATGTATCTCTAAAGGCAGATTAATCAAATTCTTCAAAGATTTTAATATTATTGGTCCCATGGAAATCTCTGGCACGAATTTTCCATCCATAACATCAAAATGGAATTCATCGCATCCAAAAATTTCTGCTTGATGAATATGATTTTCAAGGTTTTTGAAATCTGCAGCCATGATAGAAGCAGAAATTTTTAAATCGGAAGATATATTACTCATTAAATATTTAAGATTTTTTTAGCAACTTTAATTTCTTCTTTGACTCTATTCTCAGAAGTGCCTGCAACAATATTTCTTGAATTTATACTTTTATTATTATCTATTTCTATTTCTTCTCCTAATATTTCACTCAACTCAGATTTCGATAAATCAGATATTGTTTTTCCCTCTTTTTGGAGCTTCTTTGTTAATTTGCTTATCGCAATATGAGACTCCCTAAAAGGGACACCTTTCATTGCTAAAATATCTGCTAAGTCAGTAGCTAATATATTTCCTGAAGCAGAATCTACCATGGCTTTGTCATTGAAATCAGCACCTTTAATTATTTCAATCATAACTTCCATTGAAGAAGTATATGTATCTAAAGAATCGAATATAGGTTCTTTATCTTCCTGCATGTCTCTATTATAAGATAATGGTAAAGCCTTTAACATTGTAAGTATTGAGACTAAATTTCCTACTGTTCTTCCAAATTTACCTCTTATTAGCTCAGGATAATCTGGATTTCTTTTTTGAGGCATCATGCTAGATGTCGTGACAACATTATCAGGTAAATTAATGAAATTAAATTCTTCTGATGACCACAAAATTAACTCTTCAGAAAGTCTGGTAAGATGCATCATAGATGTAGTAATGCAATTAGCTAAATCTAGAATAAAATCTCTATCACTGACTCCATCTATGCTATTTTTATTTATCCTAGAAAAACACAATTCTTTCGCTAGAAAATCTCTATCTATATTATAAAATGATCCAGCAACGGCTCCGCTTCCTAATATAAGCTCATCCATTCTAGTTTTACATTCTGAAAATCTAGAGATATCTCTCTCTAACATCTCAAAATAAGCCATTAAATGATGAGAAAGTAATACTGGCTGAGCTCTTTGTAAATGAGTATAAGAAGGCATGATAGTACCAAAGTTTAGATCAGCTTTTCTAACAATCTCTATTTCTAAGTTTCTGATTAAGCTTTTAATGCAATCTACCCTTGATTTTAGATACATTCTTAATGAGGTAGCAATCTGATCATTTCTTGATTTGCCAGTATGAATTTTTCCAGCAATAGGGCCTACTAAGTCATGTAATCTACTCTCAATATTCATATGAATATCTTCTAAATCATCCCTCCACTTAAACTTACCTGATTCTATTTCTTTGTTAATTGAAATTAAACCTTCTTCAATTTTCTTCTGTTCTTCAGACGAAAGAATATTTATTTTATCTAATGCCTTGCTATAGGCGATAGATAATTCTATGTCTTCTTTATAGATTCTCTTATCGAATGAAACTGATGATGAAAAATTTGAAAAAAGATCTTTTGAGAACACTCTGTCCGTATTATTATCCATATTTATCCCATTTCATCATGAATCTGTTGTTTTCTCTGAATTCTAGATGGCAAACTATAAATATCTATAAAACCAACTGCTGAATTATGGTCAAATTTATCTTCTGAAGAATAAGTAGCAAGATCAAAAGAGTAAAGGGAATAAGGAGATCTCACGCCCACCACTTCACAATTTGATTTGAAAAGTTTTATGCGTACATCGCCTGTCAAATATCTAGAAGAGCTTTTACAATAAGCATCTAGGTTTTCTCTTAAACCTGAATACCATCTCCCATCATAAACTAAATCTGAATATGTAGTAGAAATCATACTTTTCATTCTCTGTTGATCTCTACTCAAATTTAATTTTTCTAAAGATTGTAAAGATTTATATAGCACAGTTGCTGCGGGTGCTTCATATGTTTCCCTAGATTTAATGCCTACCAATCTATTCTCCACATGAATTGTCCTGCCTACTCCACACAATCCAGCTATATCATTGAGATCTTCAATCAAATTTACTAAACCCAATTTCTTACCATTTAACTTAACAGGAGTGCCTTTGTTAAATGATATTTCTATATATTTTGGTTTTTGAGGCGAATCTTCTAAAGAAGAAGTTATCATATATGCATCTTCAGGTGGCTCTATCCATGGATCTTCTAAGTCTTCGCCTTCTATTGCAAGCCCCCATAAATTCCTATCAATTGAATACACTCTTTCGTCTATCCCAGGCAATTTAATATTAAGTTTTTTAGCATATTCCTTCTCTTCGTCTCTTGTTAGAGAGGCTTCTCTTGCTGGAGCTATTATCTCTAATGGAGAATCAGAAGAAAGAGTCTTAATGGCTGTATCAAACCTAACCTGGTCATTCCCTTTTCCTGTGCATCCATGAGCTACTGCTTTAGCCCCATATTCTATTGCGGCCTCTACTAACTTCTTTGCCATTAGCGGCCTGCCAATTGAGGTAGCTAATAAGTATTCATTTTCATAGATTGCGCCTGCCATTAAACTTGGGAGTATAAAATCTTTTGCAAATTCTTCTTTTACATCCCAGATAAGGCAATCGGATGCGCCTGCCTTCTTTGCTCTTTTTTCCAAATCTGGAGAAAATTGCCCGCCTCCAAGATCAACAGTTAAAGTTATAACATCATAACCATAATTTTTTTTTATCCAATCTACAGATATTGTAGAGTCAAGGCCTCCGCTGAATGCAAGAATAGCTATATCTTTTTTCATTCCTATAACCCCTTATATTTTCAATTCAACAAAAACTTCTTCAAGTATTGCTACTGCTTTATTTATATCTCCTTCTGTCACATTCAAAGGAGGAAATAGTCTCAATGTATTAGGCCTAACTGCATTAATCAAGAGCCCTTTTTCTAAGCACAGCTTCATTACTTCTGGGGCTTTATTTTTTGATATTTCTAGACCAATTAATAACCCGTAGCCTCTTATCTCCACCACATTACTGTGCCTTGAAGCTAAGCCATCAAGCATTGATTTAAGATATTTTCCAGCATCTGAGCATTCTGATGGAATATCTGTATCAATTATATATTTAAGTGCAGCCCATCCTGCTGCAGTAGTTAACGCATTTCCTCCAAATGTACTTCCATGATCACCAATCTCTAATATAGAAAATCTTTCTTTACATAAAAATGCACCCAATGGGGTTCCGGCCCCAAGTGCCTTACCTAATACCATTACATCAGGATCTAATCCAAATTTTTGATACCCAAATAAAGTGCCAAGTCTCCCCATTCCTGTTTGAACTTCGTCGACCATAAATAAAATATTATTTTGATGGCACCATTCTTGGACATCAATTAAATAGCTATGATCAGGCACATTTACTCCTCCTTCCCCTTGAACAACTTCTAATAAAACAGCACAAGTATTCTTTTTAGTTGCCTTCTTCAAGGCATCAAAATTGTTATATTCTACATTTACAAAGCCATCCGGTAATGGTTGCCATTTATCTTGATATTCTTTTTGGCCAGTTGCAGCCATCATAGCCAATGTCCTACCATGAAATGAATTGTCCATAGTAATTATTTCATATGCTCCATCAAGTTTTTCCTTGCCCCATTTTCTTGCTAATTTACATGCCCCTTCATTTGCCTCAGCTCCACTATTAGAAAAGAAAACTCTATCAAAGCAAGAATTATCTATTAGTAATTTTGCTAATTTAAGTTGAGGAATTGTGTAGTAAAGATTAGTCATTTGCATAATATTATCAACTTGATATTTAATGGCATTTGAGACAGCTGGATGAGAATGGCCTAAATTTACTACCGCCCACCCAGATGTAAAATCTAAATATTTTTTACCTTCTTCATCCCATACAATAGTGCCTTTTCCTTTAACAAGCACAAGGGGCAGCCTATTAACTACCTGCATGTAATAAGTTGATTCTAATTTTTTCCAGTCAGTTGTTGTCATCATTTTCCTTAACTTTCTCTAATTATATGAGTTCCTATTTTTTTGCCATTAAACAAATGTATTAGAGAATCATCATTTGCATTTATTATATGACCATGGTCAACACCACTTTCAATAGCATCGACACACGACTGCAATTTAGGTATCATTCCGCCAGTTATTATACCTGAATTTAGTAATTCCTTGGATTGTCTAAGAGTCATTCTTGGTATCACTCTTCCATTTTGATCAATTACTCCATTAACATCCGTCTGATATATAACTTTTTTTGCTTTGGTTTCAATAGCGATTTTAGAAGCAACTAAATCAGCATTTATATTCAATATCCCTTCAGATTCAATATCTTTACTATTGCCGTTATACCCAAGTGGAGAAATAACGGGAACAAAATTACTTTTAACCAGGCTATATAAAATGTCCTTGTTTATCTTCTCTATGTCTCCAACAAGTCCTAAATCTTTACTTTTTGGCTTAGAGACTAACAACTTACCTGAGACCCCAGATATTCCAATAGACTTAACTCCAATACTTTCAAGTTTAGCTACTAATTTTGAATTTACTAAGCCTGATAATATTGCACAAGCTACCTCTAGTATTTGAGGGTCTGTTTTCCTTAATCCTCTTACGAATTCTGGTCTTATTCCTAGTTTCGAACTCCACTCACTTACAGTCTTACCGCCACCATGTACTAATAATATAGATTCACCTAAATCTATAATCTTTTTTATTTGATTTAAAGATTTCCCCCACTCTTCTATAGTGCTCCCGCCTATTTTTATGACATTAATTTTTTTCATACAACCTAATTTCTAAATATATTATGTAGTGTAAGCAGAGTTAAATATGACATATTCTTCAGTTAGGTCAGAGCCCCATGCAATTCCTTTTCCTTTTCCTAGCCCTAAATCAATTTTTATATCAACATTAAAGTTATTTAATGCAGATAAAACGGATTGATAATGAAATGAAATTGATTTTCCTTCTTCAGATATTTGTATTCCATTTATATAGATCTTTATCTTATCCCTGTTTAATTCAACATCTGCATTACCAATTGCCATCATTATTCTTCCCCAATTAGGATCCTTCCCGTATACCGCAGTTTTTACCAATGAAGAAGAAACTAGAGTATTAGATACTTTCAAAGCTTCCTCATCACTCTTGGCTCCTACAACCTCAGCTGTAATCAAATGTGATATACCTTCTCCATCCTCGGCAATTAATCTTGCTAAAAACTTACACACGTACTCTATTGCTTGATAAAATATCTTCTTATCTGACTCATTAGTAATCTCTTGGTCTGACATGCCATTTGACATAACAACAACAGTGTCATTTGTACTTGTGTCTCCATCAATATCTATTTGATTAAAAGAAACATCTACAGATTTTCTTAAGGTATCTGTCAATAACTCTGAATTAACAGATGCATCAGTAGTAATATAAGATAGCATGGTTCCCATTTTTGGATGAACCATACCGCTTCCTTTTGCTACGCCTCCAACTTTAAATTTGCCTTGAGAAGCTTTTACTTCAATGCAGATATTTTTTGTTTTTGAGTCAGTTGTTATAATGGCCCTAGAAAACTTTTCACCGCCATTTTTTGAAGGATTGAAATTGTTAATCCCTTTCTTTATTAGGCCGACAGGTATCTCCACGCCTATTACGCCGGTACTAGAAACTAAAAAAGGTGATTCTGTTGAATATTTTTCTTTTGCTAAAGATGCTATTTTTCTTGCATCAGTTAATCCCTGAGCACCAACACAACAATTTGCTGATCCACTGTTTACAATAATACCTTTAATTTTTCCTTCAATCTCTTTGCAATAATCAATTGAAGCACTTTTTATATTATTTTTAGTATAAGTTGCAGCCCAATTGCAATCATTATCAGATAATATTATTCCCAAATCTAGCTTTCCTTCTCCAGCTGATTTGAGGCCACAGAAAATTCCATCAGCACTAAAGCCTTCTGGGGTTGATATTGTTCCATCTTTAATTTGCTTGAAATTTTTCATTTAGTATAGTTATATTTAGTTTATTCTTGATTTACTGATACTTTAAATCATTTTCATATTAATCTTCAATATGCTTCAATAGGCAACATAATCAAAAAAGTGACAAATAATACAAATAAAATATTAATTACAGGCGGATCAGGCTTTATTGGATCGAGCTTAGTGTCAAAGTTATCCAGTAACAAAAATAATGAAATATATGTATTAGATATTGAAGAACCAAAAACAAATATAGATGCAAAATATGAAAAGATGGATATTAGATCCCATAAAGTACCAAAATACCTGCAAAAAGTTAATCCTAATAAAATTATCCATCTTGCTGCGCAGGCAAGTGTAGCAATATCATCAAAAGATCCTATTCTTGATAATGATGTAAATGTTGGAGGATCCTTAAATATTCTAAAATCTGTAATTGAGTTGAACTTAAGTCAATTTGTGTTTTTCTCAACTGGTGGAGCAATATATGGAGAAGAGGTCGGCAAGAAATTTAATGAAGAAAATATTGTAAACCCTCAAAGTCCTTATGGAATCTCAAAATCTAGCTTTGAAAGTTATCTAACCTACTACTCAAGTAAATTTAATCTTCCATCTACAATAATCAGGCCTAGTAATGTTTTTGGTCCTGGGCAAAATCCCTACGGTGAGGCAGGTGTAGTATCTATATTTGGCAAAAAAATGCTAGAAAATGAATTGGTTACTATTTTTGGAACTGGTAATGAATACAGAGATTATATTTTTATAGATGATGTAGTAGATTTTATTGAAAAAATTATAGAAAACAATATAACCGGTACCTATAATTTATGTTCCGGTCAAAAAACAAAAACTATAGAAATATTTAAACTTCTAAAGGACATTATAGGTTACCAATGTGAACCAATTATGAGTAATGCAAGAGAAGGAGATATATTTGGAATTGAATTAGATAATTCAAAAGCATGTAAAATATCTAATTGGAACCCTGAAACTAAAATGCTAGAAGGCCTTGAAAAGACAATCAACCACTTAAAAACACTTAAAAAATGAGAATTTTTATAAATAATTACTTTCCAAAACTTATCTTTTTAGGTTTATCTCTAATTGTATTTTTGCCATTAGTGGTTTCACCTGAAACGGTTTTTCCCTTTGTAGTAGGGAAGTCGTTATGGCTCAGGGGCATAATCTATTCAATATCATGTTTATGGCTAATGCTTATTGCTGCAAATAAAAAATACTTGCCGGAAAAAAATACTCTTCTGCTACTCTTCGCATTATTTGTGCTTACTCAGGTAATATCTGGCATATTTAATTCTAGTCCTCTTAATAGTTTTTGGGGCAATTGGGAAAGAATGGAAGGGATTGTTGAATACTTTCATTGGATGATTTTTATATTGATAGCCTATTCTGTACTAAAAACTAAATTGTCTTGGATAAATTTATGGAAAATAAACACTTTTGTAGGATTGGCAGTTGCAGTATTAGGATTTTTTGAGTCTCTGGGTTTAGTAATCCCTGGCACAGGAGGTTTAGATATATTCCCTCTAGTTGTTAATCCTGCAGAATCATATACTCAAGGAGAAAGGGTTGAATCTACAATTGGAAACCCATCATATTTAGCAGCATATTTATCTATGGTGACCTTTAGTTCAATCGCTTTAATTTATAGAGAATTTAAAAAAAATTATCAATTATCACTTATCAATACATATATTTCTCTTAATGCCTCTTCTAAGACATTTGTAATAATTGCTACTATTGGTTCTTTCGTTTCAATATGGACAATTTTGAATTCAGGATCCAGAGGATCATTAATTGGTATAGCACTCTCAGCTTTATTTATATCTATACTATTAGCAGTCACGAATAAAAAACTTAGAAAGTTCGCAATAATTCCAATTATTT
>JAYZIQ010000041.1:0-6732 GCA_036165455.1 Chloroflexota bacterium
ATATTTTACAGTAAGAAATATTTTTTTGATTACTAATAATATATATTATATATTTATTTTATATCCATGGAGGTTAAAGTGCTACCTAATAAATTAAAAAAGACTCTTGGCTCTGGAGGTAAGGTTTATGGAACAATGTTATGGGGAATTCAGGGAACAAGACTTATTCAAACATTAAACTCAGATCATATAGATTATGTTGTAATAGAAGCAGAGCATGCAGCAAGAACAAGGCTAGAAATAAATGAATTAACTTCTGCATTAAGATCTAAGGAAATTACAAGCATTGTAAGAATTACTTCTCCAAACCCAGAAATAGCAGGTGCAATGATTGATGCAGGTGCAGATGGAATACTAATTCCTTATACAGAGAATATAGAAGAGCTTAAACTTTCATTCGGCAGAACTTACTTTAATCCAGTAAAAGGCGAATACTTAGAAAAAGCACTTAATACGGGCGAATTCCCAAGCAAAAAATCTGAAGATTATTTAAGGGGCAGAAATAAAGATAAAATTTTTATACTGGGGATAGAGAGTGTGCCTGCAATGAATAATCTTGAAAAAATGATCAATTCTGTTGAAAAAATTGACGGGATATTTGTAGGGCCTAATGACTTAACAACATCAATGGGCATTCCTGATGAAAAAGATTCGGATTTATATGTTGACGCATTAAAAAAAATAATCAGTATATCTGAAAGCCATTCAATACCAGTCATGATTCATCATGCAACAATGCAAGAAAGCAATCTTTCTTTAAGTTTAGGATCTAGGTTCGTTCTACATGGAAGCGATGCGTCATTCTTGGGTCAAAAAATAGAAGAGGATTTTAAAAAATTAAGATCAGGTAGCACGAATAAAAATGAAGATACAAAAATAGACAAACCTTATTAGTGTTTATCTATCAAATCTTTCAAAGCTGCCCATGAAAGAAGAGCACATTTAATCCTCACAGGGAACTTTTTGACACCTTCAATAGCATAAGAGTCACCAAGAGAATCTAAATCTTCATCAGATAGCTCTTCATCTTTAAGCATCGATCTGATATTTAGGTTAATATTCCTCGCCTCTTCAATTGATTTTCCATATACAGAATCACTCATTAGCGAACCGGAGGATTGACTTATTGCACAACCTCTTCCAGTGACACTAACCTGTTCAATTATTCCATCATCAGAAATCATCAGTTGAAGTTCTATTTCATCTCCACAAAATGGATTATGAGCCTTGGTCTCATCGTAATTACCTGATAATTTTTTTGAATTTCTGGGATTTTTATAATGATCTATAATCACTTCCTGGTACATATCGTCAAAATCTGATAAATCGCTCATTACTTGAAATACTCCTCAACTTCTAAAAGGCGATCAATAAAAATATCAATCTCTTCTTTAGTATTGTAAATATAAACACTTGCTCTAGATGCAGCGACTATGCCATAACTTCGAACTAAAGGCATGGCACAATGATGACCTGTTCTAATAGCTACTCCAAATCTATCTAAGCCGCTACCTATATCATGCGGATGAATTTTATTATGACTGAAAGAAACTACACCTCCCCTTTTCTCTTTTGATTTTTCTCCCAATATTTCAAAGTTATCTAACGACTTAAATTTATTAAATATATACTCACCAATTTCTACTTCATGATTCCATACATCTTTCATTCCAATGCTTTTTAAATAATCACAAGCAACTCCTAAACCAATCGCATCAGCTATATTAGGAGTTCCAGCCTCAAATTTATAAGGAAGGTCATTCCATTTAGCATCTTCATATGTGACTTCACTAATCATGTCTCCGCCAAAAAGAAATGGAGGCATTTCACTTAAAATATCAAATTTTCCATATAAAACTCCTATGCCAGTTGGACCAAGCATTTTATGTCCAGAGAAACAAAGAAAATCGCAATCTAGATCTTTAACATCAACAGGCATGTGCGGAACACTTTGACAAGCATCTATTACTGTAATTGCTGGAGTAGCCTTAGCTAAATTAATTATTTCTTTAACAGGAAGTAAAGTCCCTAAAACATTTGACATATGTGTAACTGAAATAAGTTTAGTTTTAGTGCCAATCATAGATTTAAATTTATCTAAATCTACGTCCCCAGATTCAGTAAGAGGAATATATTTTAAGTTTGCTTTATTGTTTTTACACAATTCTTGCCATGGAACTATGTTGGAGTGATGTTCAAATGGAGTTATAAAAATATCATCACCTTTATTGATATTTCTAGAGCCCCAACTATGAGCAATAATATTTAGAGATTCTGATGCATTTCTTGTATAAATTATTTCTTCATCTCTACCAGCATTTATAAACTCTCTGACCTTAGATCTTGATTTTTCATATTCATCAGTAGCTTTTACACTCAAAGAGTGAACTCCCCTGTGAACATTAGAGTTATATTTTTCATAATAATCAACCAAAGAATTTATAACTGATTTAGGTTTTTGCGACGTAGCCGCATTATCAAGATAAATCAAGTCATTTCCATTGATTCTAGTTTTTAATATTGGAAAATCTTTTCTTATTCTTTCTAAGTCCATTTTATTTAAATGATAGGCTTGGCAAAATTAATTCAGTTTTATTTGATACAAATTTTCTTATCTTATCGTCAGAAATTGAATCAATAATTTCATCAGCAAAGCCTCTAACAAGCATTTGCGTGGCTATTTCCTTTTCAATCCCTCTAGACATCATATAATACAACCCGCTTTCATCTACATGTCCGGCTGTAGCTCCATGAAAACATTCAACATCATCTGCATATATTTCCAGGCTTGGCTTTGTGTCAATTTCAGCCCCTTTTGACATCAGTAAATTTAAATCCTTTTGTGTGGCATATGTTTTTTGTGCATCTCTCTCAACAAATATTTTTCCGCTGAATACAGCTTTCGATTCATCTGAAAGAACTCCTTTATAGAATTGATTACTTTTGCAATTTGGAGCAAGATGATCAACTGTTACATGAGTATTAAATTGGGCTTTATTATTAGTGAAATATATTCCTCTCAAATCACATTCACTACCCTGCCCTGCCATAATAACTTTAATATCATTAGATCCAATAGAAGGAGAACTGCAGAAAGAAGTATTTTCATAGTAACTACCTTCTTCTTGAAAGACTCTAGTAAAGTTAAAGTTCATATCTTTGTCAGAGCCTAAAATAACTTTGTTATGAATTAATTTTGCATCCTTATCAAGATATATTTCTAAAACAGGAATATTAAGAGTATTAAAATCTGAATCGAAATGAATCTCATTTATTGTAACTTCTGTGTTTGCATGTATTTTTATGCATATTCTTTCAGTAGATAAGCGATCACCCTGGCTTTGCCCAGCAAAAACTATATTTAAGGCTTTTTGCGAGAAATTTTTATCAATCCAAAAACTTGTTATATCAGCAACTGCTGCATTCAATGCAATAAAGCCATCTTCTTCTGGATCAGCAATTTCACCAATAATTGTTTTAGAAGGGCTGGAAGCTCCTATTCCTTCAGGCTCAATAAAATTTCTTCCAGACAAATGATTTTCATAATCACCAACTATTAAGATCTCATCTTCTACAATATTAATTCCGCACGAGGCTAATTTTTCTAGAACTGAATCGAAGTCATTAGATATCCTCTCTTCATAAATACTTTTGGTAAAGTTCGAACTTGCTACATTTCTAAGGTCAAGATATTTCCATCTCTCATTTCCTTTTTTCTTTAGCGGAAATCCATTTTCAATAAAATAATCTGCCCCTGGAGCAACAGCTTTCATAAAGTAAAAGTTTTTATTGGCTTTAAATTCAGCTTCAATAAGTTTCTTATAATGATCTATGTAACTCATACAAAGCTTTCATATCCATCAGTTTCAATTTTTTTCACTAAGTCGTAATTTCCAGATTCAACAATCTTTCCATTTATTAACACATGAACAAAATCAGGTTTTATATGATCTAGCAATCTTTGATAATGAGTAACAATTAAAAAGGATCTCTTGGAATCTCTCATATTATTAACTGCATCGCCTACTGCTTTAAGAGCATCTACATCAAGCCCTGAGTCAGTTTCATCTAATAATGCAAGGTTAGGCTCAAGCATCATCATTTGGAATATCTCATTTCTTTTCTTTTCTCCTCCAGAAAAACCTTCATTTAAAGATCGCTTCATCAAGTCAGGACTAATATTGATCTCTTTTAAATTACCATCATAAATTTTTGAAAATTCTCTAACAGATAATTCAGAATCTCCATTGGCCTTCCTTTTTGCATCAACTGCAGCTTTAATGAACTGCCATGGCCTTACCCCAGGTATTTCAGAAGGATACTGAAAAGCTAAGAAAATCCCTTTTCTAGCCCTTTCATCAATAGTCATGTCCAATAAATTTTCTGATTTAAATTTAATAGAGCCGGAGCCAACTTCATAACTATCTCTCCCAGCAATTACATTCACAAGAGTACTTTTACCTCCTCCATTGGGACCCATAATTACATGAGTCTCCCCTTCTGAGATTTCTAAATCTAACCCTCTTAATATTTCCTCACCCGTTTCAGAAACTGATGCTTCCAAATTTTTAATACTTAATATTTTTTTATCCAACTGCACCCTCCAAACTAACTTTTAATAATTGACCTGCTTCAACAGCAAACTCGAAAGGAAGCTCCTTAAAAACTTCTTTGCTCCATCCAGTTATTATCATATGATGAGCCTCTTCTTCGTCAAGACCTCTCTGCATTAAATAAAAGAGTTGGTCGTCACTTACCTTAGATGTTGACGCCTCGTGCTCTAATTTAGCTGAAGGATTTTTTACCTCGATATACGGGATTGTATGAGCACCACATTTATCACCTATGAGCAATGAATCACATTGAGTAAAATTTTGAGCATTATCTGCTGAAGGAAGAACTTTAACTTGACCACGATAAGTATTATTACCTTCGCCAGCTGAAATACCTTTGGCAACTATAGTGCTCTTAGTATTTTTTCCAATGTGTATCATTTTGGTTCCAGTATCAGCCTGCTGACGATTATTAGTTAAAGCTACAGAATAAAACTCACCTACAGAATTATCTCCCTGAAGAATTACACTTGGATATTTCCATGTAATTGCAGATCCTGTCTCTACCTGAGTCCAGCTAATTTTAGAGTTTTTACCTGAACATTTTCCTCTTTTTGTTACAAAATTATAAACTCCGCCGACTCCTTCTTTAGTCCCTGGATACCAATTTTGTAAAGTTGAATATTTTATCTCAGCATTTTCTAGGGCAACAAGCTCTACCACTGCTGCATGTAACTGACTGTTCTTTCTTATTGGGGCAGTACATCCTTCTAAATAACTAACATAAGAATCTTTATCTGCGACAATAAGAGTTCTCTCAAATTGACCTGTATCAGCAGTATTAATCCTAAAATAAGTCATTAGCTCTATTGGGCATCTAACTCCCGGAGGAACATAAATAAATGATCCTTCTGAAAACACTGCTGAATTCAGGTTAGCAAAATAATTATCAGAATAAGGCACTACACTTCCTAAATATTTCTCAATTAGATCAGGATGATTTTTAACTGCCTCACTAAAAGAACAAAAAATAATTCCAAGTTCTTTTAATTGCTTCTCATATGTTGTAGCAACAGAAACACTGTCAAAAACTGCATCTACGGCAACTCCAGCAAGTTGAGCTCTTTCTTCTAGAGGTATTCCTAATTTTTCAAATGCTTCTAGCATTTCTGGATCTACATCTTCTAAAGATTTAGGGGCATCAGAGGAATTAGGAGCTGCATAGTAATGAATATCTTGGTAATCAATCTGAGGATAATCAACCATTGCCCATTCAGGTTCACCTTCTTTTTTATCTTGGCTGACCCAATGATTATACGCTTTAAGCCTCCAGTCCAATAACCATTTAGGTTCTGACTTCTTTTTACTAATTATCTTAATAACCTCTTCATTAAGGCCTTTAGGGACAACGTCAGTTTCCACATCTGTTGAAAATCCCCATTTATAATCCTTGTCTTCTAATTTTGTTTTCCGAGATATTGAATTATTATCGGATGCCATATTAAATTTCCAATCTAATTAAACATTAATTATTAATATATCAATTCTATCTTAATTTTTATTAAAATGAAGTATAATGTTCTGATGTCAATTGAACCTGTAATTGGACTAGAAGTCCATGTACAACTTAATACTGACAGTAAAATGTTTTGCTCATGTTCCGGATCATACCAAGAAATGGAACCTAATAGCTTAGTTTGTGAAGTGTGCCTTGGGCTACCAGGCTCACTACCTTCAGTTAATATAGAGGCTGTTAAATCAGCAATTAAACTTGGGTTGTCATTAGGCTGTGACATATCTGACGTAACAAAATTCGACAGAAAAAATTATGTTTACCCTGATCTAATGAAAGGTTACCAAATATCTCAATTTGATATGCCAATAGCCACAAACGGAAAAATCAATGTTGAAAATAAATCATCAGAAATAAAATCTTCAATACGCATAAATAGAGTACACATGGAAGAAGATGTTGCTAAATTGATTCATAATGAACTAAACGATTCTGTATTTATGGATTTAAATCGATCAGGCATGCCACTACTAGAAGTAGTCACAGAACCCGATTTTAGATCTTCTGAAGAAGCTGAAAACTATCTGATCAAGTTGCAATCAATTGTTAGATATCTTGGAATAGGAACAGCAAATATGGAAGAGGGAAGCTTTAGATGTGATGCAA
>JAYZIQ010000042.1:0-9578 GCA_036165455.1 Chloroflexota bacterium
TAATACTGTCTTTGTCCCAAATTGTAGCAAATTCACCTTGCTGACCCGTAATTAAATCGTAAAGATCATTATTTTTTACTTTTTCAATTATATTTTTTTCTTGTAGTGACAGGCGAAATAGCGTTTCAGCCATTTCTTCCAGCAACTCTTTACTAAACTTGTCTTTATATATAACCGATATTGCTGACATTAATTCTTTTTTATTGAAGCTCAGCACTTGCCCAGAAAAGAAGAAAATAGAAATTAGCTCATGAGATATTTCTTCAAAATACCCCAGTTCATCTCTAACTGATTCCATTATCCTTGCTATAGTTTCATCTCTCAAGATGTTTTCAATTTTTTCAGGGACTCCATTTGGGCTTAATATTGAAAATCCACCAGATCTTATCTCTTTACTGAATTTTGATTCAATAGAGTCGTAGAAGTCCTCATTAAACATAATTTTAGAATTCAATGTAATTGTATTTTTAGTGGAATCAATGGAATTTAATAATAATATTTTTTCCAAATGAGGAAAAACACATAAAATTATGCTGGGCATTGTATTTTCTGATTCAAAGGACATATTAAATGTTGATAGATTAATAATTAATTACTACTTATACCGAGTATAAACTAGCAATAAGAAAAATAAAACAAATGGATGACAGGTCATACAGAGAAGGGCATCCCCCCTACTGCACATGCGTAGAATGCTTAGAGAAAAATAATAAAAATCAAAAAAAAATGATTCAATTTAGAATTAGAAGCCCCATTGTTTTAATTCCTATATTTTTAGTAGTGATTTCTTTAATCTTGGCAGTCTTTATATAAATTTTTTTTCTGAAAGACTGGACCATAATTCTGGAGGTATAGTTTCATTTGCTATATCTATATTATCTTTTACTTCATTTATTGAACTCATACCTGGAACAACAGAAAAAACTTGAGAGTTTTTTAAAACAAAATTTAAAGCCGCAGATTTTAACGAAACATTAAATTTGTTTGTGGTTTTTTCGATATTTTTTGCTTTATTGATTAAGTGGGTAGGGGCAATTTCATAGTCATATGAAACCGGAGAATTAAGATCTCTTGCTAAAATTCCACTATTATAGGGCCCGCCTATAATTACCTGAACATCTTTTTGTGAGCACATTTTCATGAATTTATTTGACTTAATATTTTCTAAAAGAGTGTATCTTCCTGCCAAAAGTATCTTATCTATATCTATATTCTCCATAAAACGAATAGGCATTTCGCATTCATTCATCCCGCAGCCAATATTTTTAACAATGCCTTCCTCTTTCATCTTTAACATTTCTGGAAATGCAAATTGAACTGCTTCTTTTTCTAGGTCTCCTTGATCAGGATCATGGAGCAAAAGTGTATCTAAATAATCAGTTTTTAGTCTTAATAAAGACTCTTCTACAGATCTTCTAATTCCGTCTTTTGAGTAATCAAATATAGGCTCTCCGTATCCCTTATCTATTTCTATATCATTTATTTTTAAATTATTTTTATTTCTTGAATTTCTGATCAACCTTCCACATTTAGAGGTTAAATTTATATCCTCCCTCTTTATTCCTTTTAAAGCCCTTCCGTACCATAATTCGCTTCTTCCTAATCCGTACAAAGGGGCAGTATCAAATTTTTTTATTCCTGATTCGTATGCATAATTTATTATTTCAATTGTTTTTTCTTGATTTACGCCACCAAAAATGCCATCAGCTAGAACATTTCCAAAGGTTGCTCCTCCTAGCCCTAATTTACTTAAATTATTATTCATCTAATTTTAATATTACTTCTTCAGCGCATTCAGTTGTGGTGGCATTTCCTCCAAGATCTGTAGTAATCCTATCACCAGACTTTAAAACAATTTTTACTGCCTCCCTAATTGAATTTGCAGCATCATTCTCTCCTAAATAAGATAGCATCATTGCTCCTGTTAATATCTGTGCTAGTGGATTTGCAATATTTTTTCCTTCTATATCAGGGGCACTTCCATGAGTAGGCTCAAACATAGAAGGATTATCTTTATTTTTTGATATATTTCCGCTTGATGCCAAGCCAAGCCCTCCAGTTATCATGGCAGCAATGTCTGTGAGAATATCACCAAACAAATTGCTAGCAACAACTACATCGAATTCATAAGGCTTTCTTATGAAATCCATACAAGCAGCATCTATTAATAATGAATTAGTTTTAACATCTGGGTAATCTTTTGATACCTCTTCAAAAACTTTATCCCACAAGACCATAGAATATCCTTGAGCGTTAGATTTAGTGATTGAAGTTAACTTTTTATTTCTGTCCATTGATAGATCAAAGGCGTATCTTATGACTCTTTCTGTCCCTTTTCTTGTAAAAACCGATGATTGAATAGCAATTTCATTATTAAAATCTTCGTATTGAAATCCCCCAACATTAGCATATTCTCCTTCTGTATTTTCTCTAACAACAACCATGTCTATTTCGCCTGCCTTAATACCTTTTAATGGAGACTCCACGCCTTCAAACAGAGCGGACGGCCTCAAGCATACAAATTGGTCAAATTTCCTTCTTATAGGTAAAAGCAACCCATTTAAAGTTATGTGGTCTTGAATTTTTGGGTCGCCAACCGCCCCTAAAAAAATTGCATCAAAGTTGCTTAGAATTTCTAATCCATCTTCAGGCATCATTTTTTTGTTTTTAAAATAATAATCTGAGCCCCAATCAAAAGATTCATATATGAGCTTAAAGTTATTTATATCTGCTACGCTATCTAGTACTCTGCAAGCTTCTCTTACAACTTCTTTTCCTATTCCGTCACCTGGAATTACTGCTATTTTGTATTCATTCATTATTAAACCCCTTTTTCTTTTAATGATTTATTTATATAGATAGCAACGCTAGCTATATCAGGCTCATCAATATCTAATTTATTCGTTTCCTCGAATAAATCTAATGATAAGTTAGTCAATGGAAGGTCTAGGTTCATTTGATTGCTCATTTCAGAAATAATTTTTAAGTCTTTTATTATGTTTCTTATTGGGGCTGGAGAGTTTTCATATTTCTTTTTCATATATATTGGCATGTTTCTTTCAACCATCCTGCTTCCCCCAAAGCTTTTTGAAAGAATTTTTATCACTGAATTTAAGTCTATTCCGCATTTGTCTGCAAGAATCGCAGCTTCCATTGCAGCGACAGTATTAACTGAAGTCAGAAGCTGATTGACTATCTTCATAGATGTGCCAGTCCCTGGTCCTCCCATATGCGCAATAGTTGTTCCCATTTTGCTGAAAATTGGTTTAGCTTTTTCAAACGCTATACTGTCACCCCCGCACATTATCGTCAGAGTCCCTTCATTTGCACCTACTGGCCCTCCACTTATAGGGGCATCAATAAAATATACATTTTTATCTAAAGATTTTTCCCATATCAACTTAGAAGTTTCGACATCTACAGTGCTATGATCAACTATTATCGTGCCGGGCTCTGCTTCATTTAAAATTCCATTTTTTCCTAAAAAAACTTCAATTGAAGTTTCAACGTTAGGCAGACAGGCAAGTATAATTTCAGAATCAATAGTCAATGATTTAATGCTTTCATGAGAAAACGCGCCTTTTTCAACGAATGGTGCCATTTTAGATTTTGTTCTTGTGAATACATTTAGATAAGCTCCTTTTTCTACAAGATTATTCGCCATTCCACTACCCATGTTCCCAAGACCTATAAATCCAACTTTGCTCATAAAGCCCCCAATCAAATTATTTTTATTGAAATTATGATATTTTAATTACTGGCTCTAAAACAAATTTGTTATGAAAAAATTTTCTATAGAAATATTGCCTAAGCAAAAATCAAAAATTGCTGAACTAAATCCTCAGTTTTTTGATGATGTGTATATAACGCATATTCCTGGCTCCTCTTTAGAGGATTTAGTAGATACTGCCAAGGAAGTAATTAGGCACGACTTTAATCCGGTGCCTCATATACCTGCAAGATCAATCACTGATGAGCCTTTATTGAATAAAACCTTAAAAAATTTAAAGGAAATCGGAGTAAAAGATTTATTGACAATAGGCGGGAGCGTAAAGGATAAAGTTGGTGAATTCGACTCAACAATAGATATTTTTAAAACAGGAGTATTAAATAATATTGCTTTTAGAAATGTAAGAATTGCTGGCCATCCAGAAGGAAATCCTGACGATAAAAATTCAAATGAATCTCTTAAAAATAAACTAATTTGGCTAAAAGAAAACGAATATGCAACATCAATAGTTACTCAATTTTGCCTATCTCCTGAAATAACAAATGTTTGGATAAGTAAAACCAAAAGTATGATACAAGAATTTGGAAGAGATGATACTAAAATTATTATTGGAGTGGCAGGCCCTTCAAAAATTACTACTCTTATTAAATATGCTAAAGTTTGTGGTGTGAGTTCATCTGCAAACTTTCTAATGAAGCAGGGGCTGGATGTTGCCAAATTGATAAAGCATTCCCCTACTACATTGATAGAAAAATTGGATGGCTTTGATTCTTTGCATTTCTTCCCTTTTGGAGGAATTAAAGAATTAGATAATTGGTTATTAAATCAAACATAATCAAAGGAAAAAGTGAAAAGATTTACAGTAATTGGCGAAAATATACATGCGACTAGAGTGCTAAGGCTTAACGGAAAAAGAGTTGGGGATAATGATGAAGGTGTTCAGTCAGTTAAGTATTATTCTGACGGAGAGACAAAATTTATGACAATTCCTGATGAAATGAAAAAAACTCAACCATATCAACAAGGGCAAGCTAAGCACTTTATGATTGCTGTGTGGAAAGGCTTATTTGGGAACTCTAGAGACCAAGAGGAATCTATAGATTACATTAAAAATGAAATAAAACGTCAAGAAGCGGCAGGTGCGAATTTCTTAGATCTAAATGTTGACGAGATGTCTCATAAGCTTGATATTCAGATTAAATCAATGAAATGGCTAGTTTCAATTGTGGAAGAATTTTCCTCAGTTCCACCAAGCATTGATTCCTCTAATTCAGAAATAATTCAGGCAGGCTTAGCTCAATACACAGGAAAACAGGGTAGGCCGATGATAAATTCTATTGCGCTAGAAAGAGTGGAAACTTTTGATTTAGTACAAGAATTTGATGCTAGTGCAATCTTAACTGGTGCTAGCGAAGACGGGATGCCTAGCAATTCTGATGAAAGAGTCGCTAATATAAATAAGATTGTGGATATTTCTAAAAAACACGATATTAATTTTTCAGATATACACCTTGACCCGCTTGTGTTCCCTATTTCTGTAGCTCCAGAATATGGAGTTCATTTTTTTGATGCTGTAGAAAAGATCAGGGAATTATTTGGCGATGAAATAAATATAAGTGGAGGACTTAGCAATGTTTCTTTTGGTCTTCCTAGAAGAAAATTAGTAAATGATGTTTTTATATATATTTGCCTTCAGAGAGGATTAGATAGTGGAATAATAGATCCTTTGCAGTTAAAAATCGATGATATTTTGGCTCTAGATGAAAATTCTGAAGACTTCAAAATTGCAGAGAATATGCTTATGGGTAGAGATGATTTTTGCATGAACTACATAAAATACTGCAGAGAAGGATAGATTGATAAAAATTAGAATTATGTATTGGAAAGAAATTCCTGTTCAGGTTGAATTTAATGCATCAGGAGAGAAGAAATCTCTAAAACTAGATGATCGTTTTCAGCATGCTGTAGATTCAATTGCAATGAAAGATGGTAGTTATGGTTCTGACGATTATTTGAATGGTTGGGAATGGAAAGAAGTTGAAGAAATAGATGAAGAATTTACGGAAAAATTAATTGGTGAATATCTAGATAAATACAAATATCCTCAAGATTTAATAAAAAAAATTACTGAATTATTAGAATCGGATAAAAGAGATGAGTCTCCAGGTGCAATAGATAGTTGGATTGTAGGTAATTAACTTGAATTTCTTAGATAGAATAAATTCTTCACATACTTTGCTCTCAGATGGAGCAACAGGTACTTTTTTACAAAAAAGAGGGCTAGAGCCGGGCGGTTGCCCAGAATTAATGAATGTAGAGGAAGAGGATGCTGTTATTGAAATGGCTAAGGGTTATTTTGATTCTGGCTCAGATTTCGTATTAACAAATACTTTTGGGGGAAGCCCATTTATGCTAAAGAAGTATGGCTATGAGGAAAAAATCCATGAATTCAATAAAGCTGGGGCTGCATTAGCAAGGTCAGTTTGCCCTAAAGATAAATTTGTATTTGGTTCTATAGGTCCTACAGGAGAATTTATAAAACCTTTGGGTAATGTATCTGAAGATGAAATGTCTGATGGATTTAGAAGACAAATTAATGGCCTTTTAGAAGGAGGGGTAGATGGAATAATTTTTGAAACACAAATGGCGATAGAAGAGTTAGTTTTGGGTATAAAAACAGCTAAGTCAATAACAAATTTTCCGGTTATAGGTAGTATGGTTTTTGATAAAGGCCCAAGAGGCTTTTTTACAATGATGGGAGTATCTCCAGAACAAGCAGCCAATGAAATTTATAATGCTGGAGCTGATATAGTGGCTACAAACTGTGGTAATGGATCAGAAATTATGTCAGAACTTTCTAAAGAGTTAATTAGTCATAGCAAATTGCCTGTAATGATTCAATCTAATGCTGGTATCCCTAAAATAGTTAAAGGTAAGGTAATTTATGATGAAAAACCTGACTTTATGGCTGAGAATTATAAAAAAATTATAAGCTATGGGGCAAGCATTATTGGTGGATGCTGCGGAACTACATTTGAACACATAAAAAGGTTTAGAAAACTTTTAAATGAAAATGATTGATTATTTTATTATAATTTAATTTATGAATATTAGACCTGTAGAAGTAATTAAAAAATATGGAAGATGCATAGAGTTAATTTCTATGGATCCTTTTTTTAATGACATAACCATCGGTTTATTTTTTAAAGAACCAAATTTAACAGTATTTTCTTATAGTAGATTGGATGGCACCTCAGAAAGATTAAATCAAATAAGAGATCGGATTGTTGATGTATCTGGGGCTATGCCTGTTGAGAATAGTCCCCATCAGGCGACATTTGAATGCGGAATGAAAGAGGGTTGCTGTTCTGCACCGCTTAGGTTTGCTTTAAAGGAAGCGGTAACTAAAGATAGGGACCTAGATCTTTCAAAAGGAATTGTGTGCAAAGATCTAAGATCTGACATGATGATAAAAGTTAATTACGAAGAGAATTCAAATGGAAATACCTATACTGTTTCAGGTGATGATAATGCCGAAAAGCCGATAATAAGATATAGGGCAATTGCAAATGGGCTTATTAAGTATGGAGGGTTTGAGAGACTTGATAATTTTTCATTCAGGTTAAGTTGCAATCAAAGAAATGATAAAATTGTGAACCTTCTGCTCCCTTTGGCAAGAAATATTAGTGCAACAGAAGAATCATTAGCTGCAGAAGATGCTGCAGGGCAAATGACAACTCAATCTCTAGGTTTTTCAGCAAATTAAGATGATAGATATTAACTTGAAATTAACAAAAAAACAGCGAGTTCTTAATGCGCTAGCTGGAAAAGATGTTGATAAGCCTCCAGTGTCAAATCCTACAAATGTTGCAACAGTAGAGCTAATGGATTATGTTGATGCTCCTTTTCCGGATGCATGCAGAGATCCAGAACTTAATGCCAAGCTAGCTTTAACAGGTCACACTGAATTGGGCTTTGATTCTATCGCTCCTTACTTTTCAATTATCCAAGAATCTTCTGCATTAGGTTGTGAAATGCAGTGGGAACAAAAAGATAATTGGCCAACTGTAAGAATGGGAAATCCAATTTGGAAATCTGTTTCTGATATTAAAATTCCATCTGGATTTCTTGAACATCAAGATAATGTTGCCATAACTAGGTCTATAAATATTTTAAAAGAAGAAGTAAAAGACGATGTTGCAATATTAGGCAAAACTATGGGGCCGTGGACTTTGGCATATCATGTTTTTGGGGTTGAGCCTTTTCTTTTGTTATCAATTGATGATCCAGAAGAAACAAAAAAAATTCTTAGAAAATTAAAAGAAATTACCATTCTTTTTGGTCAAGCTCAAATTGATTCAGGAGCAGATGTTTTGGTAGTCCCTGACCATGCAACTGGAGACCTTGTAAGCGGTAAATATTATGATGATTTTTTACTAGAAATTCATCAAGAATTAGTTGAAGATTTAAAAGTTCCTTTGATCCTGCATATTTGCGGTAGAACTGTTGATAGAATGCCATCTATAGCAAAAACTGGAATGGCAGCCTTTCATTTTGACTCTAAGAATCTGCCATCTGAAGCTATGGAAGCTGTCGGAGAAGGGATTAGGCTTGTAGGCAACATAAACAATCCTGAAACTCTTTATTCTAAAGGCCCTGAAGATGTTAGGCAGGAAGTTTACAGGGCACTTGATTCGGGCGTTCAGCTTATTGCTCCTGAATGTGCCATTCCTCTTAAAACAAAGATTGAAAATTTACTTGCAATTCCAGATGCAGTAAATGAGTGGGTTTCTAATAAATTTCAATCTTAGTCAATATATGATATAAATTCGCTTTAGAAACATACTATAATCATGATAAAACACGAAGGACTAAAAGAAGAATTTAAATATGTAACTAAGCCCGATGAGCAAGAACATATTGGTGGGTTGTTTGCAAGTGGCGATATGTTAATGCAAGAAATTGCTTATAACCTAATAACGGGCCAGAATGATCAGGTTGGAATTTTAGTAAAGAAGGCATTAGACGAAGATTACACTGCGAATATAGTGCTTGATGATGGCTTGATAGCAGGAATGGCTATTGTAGGAGTGAAATTTAGAGATAATGTTATTTTTGTGCCTGAAGTATTAATATCTGCCAGAGCCATGAAAGCTGGCATGGAGCATATTGAGCCTATCCTGTCTGCATCGGGAGTTGAGCCTATAGGTACTGTAATTATGGGGACTGTTAAGGGAGATCTTCATGATATAGGAAAAAATCTTTGTATAATGATGCTAAGAGGAGGAGGTTTTTCAGTTCATGATTTAGGTGTAGATACTAAGCCTTATGATTTTATTGATGCGGTAATGGAGCATGAAGCCGCAATTGTTGGAATGTCAGCACTTTTGACTACAACAATGCCTAATATGGGTACAACAATAGAAGCTTTTGAAGATGCAGGTATGCGAGATGAAGTAAAAATAATGGTTGGAGGCGCTCCAGTAACACAGGAATTTGCAGATGAAATGGGTGCAGATGCGTATGGTGCTAATGCTGTGGATTGTGTTCAGAAAGCTAAAGATCTCTCAACTGCCAAATAATGGAATTTAAAAGTAATTCAGCTGATAGAAAACGTGCCGAAAGAAGCCTTGATACTCTATTTGATATTTTTAAGGAAATTTCAAATCATGCAGATGAAGTAACAAAAAAAAGATGCCCTTATAAAAATGCTAAATCAAGATGCACTGCTAAGTTTGAGTGTAAAAACCAGCATTATATAAAAAAATTTGGAGAAGGGCCTGTATGTACTGGGTCAGACCTCCTTGATTATAGGCCCGCATGGAGAACAGATAAAAAAATTAGCTCC
>JAYZIQ010000043.1:0-11826 GCA_036165455.1 Chloroflexota bacterium
AATATTACTGGAAAAGTGGTCTCTGTTAGCTCTAGCAATAAAGGGGGCATACCTAAAATACCTAAAGATTCAGTAGAAATTTATGAATATGGAGTTAGAGATGATTATCATTCAGGAAAAACAAACTTTCATGCTAAAAAAAATAATCTTGATAGGCAAATAACTATAGTTGCACAAGAAACTGTTGATTTTCTTAATGAAAATATAGGAAATAAAGTACGCCCTGGAAGTCTTGGCGAAAATATTCTAATCCATGGATTTGGAGACTTAAGTGATATTAATGATGAATATATTATGGAAATTGGTTCTGATGTAATACTTAAGATAAATGGGCAAAATCAACCATGTGCAACGCTGAATTCAATAGACGATAGAATTCTAAAACTTGTTGTAGGAAAAAGAGGCTTATTAGCCACGGTCAAGGCGACAGGAATTATAAAAAATGATGATGAAGTTAGACTTAAGAAAATATAATTTCTTTATAGTAATTTTTTCTATTATGTTACTAACTTCTTGTTCAGGAGATAGTGATAAGAATTCTGATATAGATATTTTTGATGGGAGGCATGATTCAAATATTTTTTCAAAAAATTCTTTCGAAAATATAGGATTTAAGTTTAGTAAAGAATACAGCGTAACAGAATTGAATGATGCTGAAAGTGCCTACTACGGATTTTGGGCAGAGGATAGTTTTGAAAGGCTTTCTTACGAACTTAGATTTTATCCTTCTAACGAGATAGCAAAATCTTCTGGAACTTTTTTCGCTGAAGAAGCAACAGGAGAGGATGCGATAATAAAAAAGTCTGATGCAACATGGAAGGAAGGCATAAAGGATAGAAGATTCGTTGGGCCATTTGGAACTAGCAGAAACCGCCCTAAATACCTTGGATATGTAATTTTTGGAAATGTTATAGTCTTATGCCCAAGCGAAGTATCTGAAAAGGTAATAGGAGCCTGGGATCCTATTGAAAATTGTAGAAATATGCTATCAAAATTACCTATTAATTAAGTTAAATATATTATTTTTTATTAAGTAGATAATTTTCTCCACGATTTAAGTATTTAGTTAATAAAAGAAATAATATAGCTAGGAAAAATATTCCGACAATTATGAAATGTCCAAGCCTATATGATGAGGTAGAGTCAAAAATCCTTCCCATCATCCAAGGTGCTAAAAATGTCGCCCAAATTCCAAAAAATGATAAAGTGCCCCAAATTGTACTTAATGACTTAAGCCCAAAGCATTCGGTTATATTCAAAGCAATCATTGCCCCTAAGCCCGCAAATCCCATGCCAAAAATTATAATTCCTAGCCATATTCCTATTATGTTTCCTTGGGCCATAAGAATTATTAAAAGAGCTAATGATTGCAAAAGGACAGAAGCACAAGTTAAGTACAAAGAAGAATATTTTTCGCTAAACCTTCCAAAAATAATTTTTGAAAGAATTCCCATGGCACCTATATATGTCATTGCAAAAGTTGCTGATGCTAGCCCTAACCCTTCAGTAGTTAGGTGAGGAACCATTTGAGGCATTATTCCATTATATGTAAAGCAAGCAAATGTAATTCCAAGGGTTAAAGTTATAAATTGCTTTGTTTTTATAGCTGATCTAAATTCAAATCCATCATTATCGTTATTATTAGCACCACCATTAACATTCACGTTACTTGGGCTATTCTTAACTAATATCAAAGCAAAAATTCCTAATAGGAATACCAGAATACCAAAAACAAAATATGATATCTTCCAGTCAAAATACGAGAGTAATGCGAAAGTAATAATAGGCATAATCAGTCCACCAAAATTATGTCCTGCTGTTGCAAGGCCCATCATTCTCCCTTTTGTTTCAGGAAACCAAACCTGTATAAGTATTCCAGCAGGTATCATTAGTGCTCCAGGATAACCCGCAAAAACCATAGAATTTAATATTATCCAGTGAGAAAAATCTGTCATTAAAGGTCTTAATAAGAATCCAACTGAAACTAAGAAAATAGATGAAACCAAAAAGATCTTGCTTCCTCTAATATCAATTAGTTTTCCAACCAATGGAGCAAATAAACTACTCACAAAGCTAAGAGAATACCCTAGACTAATCTGCTCTCTTGTCCAACCAAACTCTTTTTCTAACGGCTCAATAAAAAGCCCGAAAGAATATACATTTATGCCAATAACAAAACTACCTGAAAAAAAAAGTGTAAAGAAAACTCCCCATCTTCTATTTTCTTCAATAAAACTAAAAATTCTATTAATCAAATTTCCTTTGAAAGCGATGAATTAAAAAATACTAAAATGAGATTACACTATAATATCTGACTTAGGAATAACTTAGTTCTCTCTTCTTTTGGATTCTTAAAGAAATGCTCCGGAGTTCCTTCTTCAACAATCAAGCCTTCATCAAAAAATAAAAATCTATCAGCAACACTTCTTGCAAAACCCATCTCATGAGTTACACAAATCATTGTCATGCCTGATTCAGCAAGTTCTGTCATTACTTCTAAAACCTCTTTTATCATTTCAGGATCTAAGGCTGAGGTAGGCTCATCAAACAGCATAATTTTTGGCTGCATAGCCAATGCCCTAGCAATTGCTACTCTCTGCTGCTGACCTCCAGATAATTGAGATGGAAATTTCTCAGCTTGCTCAGGAATGCCTACTCTTTCAAGAAGAGACATTGCAACATCGTTTGCTTCTGTTCTACTTAAACCTTTAACTTTCTGAGGAGCTAAGGTGATATTTCGTAACACAGACAGATGAGGAAATAAATTAAACTGCTGGAATACCATACCTACGTTAGATCTTACTTTTTGCAAATTCTTAACATCGTCATTTATTTCAACGCCATCAACAACTATTTTTCCTGAATTATGTGGTTCAAGTCTATTTATTGTTCTTATAAAAGTTGATTTTCCGGATCCAGAAGGACCAAGAACAACTACCACTTCTTTTTCAAAAATTTTTGCTGTAATTCCTCTTAATGCTTCGAATTCTCCAAATTTCTTTACAACATTCTCCGCAGAAATTATTTCTTTACCTATTTTCTTCTTCATAACTGTCTCCTAACACTTTATACTTATCTTGTTCCTATACCAAGATTTTTTTCAATTCTTGAGCTTAAGTTTGATAAAACCACCGAAACAACCCAAAATAAGGATGCCACAACTAATAATGCTTCAATTTGTCTTCCAAAAAATTTAGGATCTTGCTCTGGGATTATTCTCCCCACTTGCAAAAGATCTGTAAGAGCTAATATGAAAACTAAAGAAGTATCTTTAAACAGACCAATAAACTGACTAACAATAGCAGGTATAACAACCCTTATTGCTTGAGGAAGCACAATAATCCTCATTTTATCGACGTATCCTAAATTTAGAGCATCGGCGGCTTCTAATTGTCCTGAAGGTATCGATTGCAAACCACCTCTTATAACTTCTGCAATATAAGCACTTGCAAAAAATGACAGCACAATCATTGCTCTAATTACAACACTTAGATCATTTAAACCAAAAAGGTTGGGTAAAAATTTTGGCAAAACAAACCAAGCTAAAAGAAGCCAAGCAACTAAAGGGGCCCCCCTAACTGTTTCTATATATACGGTACATGCTGTCTTTATAACAGGTAATTTCGTAGACCTACCCACTGCCATTAATATGCCTAAAGGGAAGCCTGCTACAACAGCCACAGACGCTAATAAAATATTTAACAGGAATCCTCCCCAAAGATTAGATTGAGGTCCACCTCCAACAAGTAATATGGTAAACGCCAACGGAATAAGGAGAATCCAAAGAGAAACTAAACCCTTCTTTAGAATCCCTAAGTATAATGTTCTCCGGATAATCTTTGAACTAATATAAGAAGCAGATCCAATAATTATAGTAATAAAAATATGGACAATATATGACATACTGAAAAATATGGCAGTTGGCATTAAAAATGCCAACAATAACAATAATAATTCTCTTTTTTTAGGATTACCCCAGGCACCAATAGAAGAACAGAAAACAAAACAAAACACCCATAAAATAGGCCAAGCTCTCCAAGTATCTTCTGCAGGCAATCTACCTAAAAGGAGCAATCTTTTATTTATAGATACTACTTCCCATTCCGCAGAAGAGATGAAAGATACTATAGAAGAAATGAAGTAAACAATAAGCAGCCCAGAAAATAAAGTTAATAATATGCCAAGCTTAGAACCAAAGAAGTTATCAACGGTCCAATCTTTTATTTCTCTAAAGTTAATTTTAGGTGTGGTCATTATGCACCAATCCTAGTAACTCTGCGATTAATTAAATTCATTACTAATGAAATACAAAGGCTTAAAAATAAGTAAGTTAAAAGTATCAAGAAAAATACAGGTAAGGCATGCCCTGAATTATTCATAATAGTCCTGGAAACCATAAATAAATCTGGATAAGCTATTACTACTGCAAGACTTGAATTTTTAGTTAGATTTAGAAACTGATTTGTCAATGGAGGAATTATAGACCTTAGTGCTTGGGGTAGTATGACCAAAGTCATAGCTTGATACTTACTTAAGCCTATTGCTTCAGCAGCTTCAGTTTGACCTCTTGATAAAGATTGAATGCTACCTCTTACTATCTCAGTTATGAATGTTCCTGTATAAATAACAAGAGCAAAAAGGATGGCTGCAAACTCAGGACTTAAATCAAATCCTCCTGATTGCATCCATGTGCCTTTATTATTTTGAATAATTTCAGGTATATCCATACTAACAGGTCTTCCAAATGCAAAAAAAGTTACAATTGCAGCTATCATAAAGAATATAATACCGACTAAATTACCATTTAATTTCTTGCCGGCTAAAGATAAATATTTTCCTGATTCGTCTTCTCTTTTATTTAAAAAATAACTTATAAATAAAGATCCAACTGCGACCATACCTAAAAATATGAACCATATTTGAGCGCCTCCATTGTCAGAAATCCAAGGAAGCAAAATTCCTCGATTGGATATAGCAGTTGTATCCCCAAAAGTTATTGCTTCAGATATTTGTGGCAACTGAAGAAAAACTATCTGCCAAAATATTATTTGTATTAATAAAGGGGTGTTTCTTAATACTTCAACATAAGTCCAAGCAATCCTAGATGTGAGAAAATTCTTCGACAATCTTGCAACACCCATTATTGTGCCTAATATAGTAGTCAAAAAAATTGCCACAAGGCATACCCTTATAGTATTAACAACTCCAGTAAAATAAGCCACCCATCTACTATCGTTACTTGTGTAATCAACTAAGAATGTGTGACTAAGCCCAAAACCAGCCCTGCTCCTAAAATGAGATAGGCTCAATTCGAGTTGAAATGCTCGTGAAAATAAATAAGTTCCTAACAAAGCCACAAAAATCAAGAAAGAAACCTGAATCATTAAATTTCGGTTTTTCTGAAATCTGCTCCATTGAGCGATATTGTCTACAAAGCTTCTCACCATTTACCTTCTGAATAAAACAAAAGTATGCCAGAGAGCCTAATTGCACTCCGGCATACTATATAAATTTAAAGCTATTCCCTACCTAAATGGTGGAGCGTAGATTAATCCGCCTTCAGTCCACATAGCGTTAAGAGATCCGGCACGTTCTAATCCAAGTGGAACTAGGTGTCGATCATATACTTCACCATAGTTACCTACTTGAGATATAACTTTCTGCATGAAGTCCTTAGGGATTCCAAAACTGAAATCCTGAACTTCTCCGCCTTCAAAAGAAGCTCCAAGTAATCTTGCAACTCCTGGGTTTGGAGGATTAGAAGCTATTGAAGAAACGTTTCCACTATTAATTCCACTTTCTTCAGCTTGCATCATTCCGAATACAACCCATTGAACAACATCATACATTTCACTATCATTGTCTCTTGTCAAAGGACCTAGAGGTTCTTTAGATAGTGTCTCTGGCAGCACTTTAAGAGCTTCAGGTCCACCAGCTGATGCTGGGAAGCTAGCTCTCTTAGAAGCTAGACCAGATTTATCTGTTGTCCAACCATCACATCGCTTTTCTTCGAAAGCTGCTTGTAATGGGTCATTAGTCTCAAAAGTTAATGGAGTATAAGACATTCCAGTACCTGTGAACCTATCATCTAGGTTCAATTCTGTAGTAGTACCTTGAAGAACACATATTGTAGCGCCTTCCATGTCATCAATGGAATTATATCCACTGTCTACATAAACCATCATACCTTGGCCATCATAGAATGTAGGAGCAGTAAAGTCCTGCTTCAATTCTCTGTCTCTGCTTGCAGTCCATGTTGTGTTCCTGATCAGAAGATCAATTTCACCAGAACCTAAAGCTTCGAATCTATTTGAGGCTGTAGTAGGCGTGTACTCAACTTTACTTGAGTCACCTAGTATTGCTGCTGCTACTGCTTTACAGAAATCTATATCAAAACCACTGAAAGAACCATCTGCAGCTACAACTCCAAATCCAGCTAAATTGTCGTTAACACCACACTTTAGCATTCCTCGATCAAGAACTTGTTGCAACGTGTTAGATCCCCCACTGCTAGATGCTTCTGAAGAATCTTCAGCTGCACAAGCGAATGAGAAAGCAGTCATCGCAAAAAGAGCACTGATCAATAATGTATATTTAATTTTTCTCATAATCCCCTCCTTATCAAAATTCGTTGGGATTCTTGGATTTATTTTCGAAAATCGAAATGAAAATAATACCAATATATTTAATTAACCTTTAGATTATATCAATCATGAATTAGATTTCATAATATTTCCCAAATTATGGATATCTGTTAAAAGTATAATGTGATGAATTTAAAGAATCTATGCAATGAAAATATTAATTCTAGTAAAGATATTCCTAGAGAGGTCTCTCTAGAAATATTAGAATTTGCAGAAGCTGGATACAAGGAAATTCAGACTGCAAAAAAGGTAATGGAAGCATTTGAAAGGCTAGGCCAGAAAGATATTCAATCAGGAATAGCAATTACTGGAATAAAGACTACCCTTGATACAGGCAATCCAGGCCCAAACATAGCTGTTATAGGAGAATTAGACGGACTTCCTGTTCCTGGCCATCCTAATGAAAACTTAGAAAATGGGATGGCTCATGCTTGCGGTCATCATACACAAATAGGCAGTATGTTAACAGTATTAACTGGGCTATCTGATAAAAAAATACTTGACAATCTATCTGGAAAAATAACCTTTTTTGCAGTTCCTGCAGAAGAATTTGTTGAAATCGAATGGCGAAATACACTCAGAAAAAAGGGGAAAGTCGAGTTTCTCGCTGGAAAACAAGAAATGATAAAACTAGGAGCATTCGATAACGTTGATATAGCGATGATGACTCATACCACGCCGAGAAATATAAAATTTTCTTATGGCGGAACGAATAATGGTTTAGTTGCAAAATTTATTGAATTCAAAGGAAAAGCCTCTCATGCTGGCTCAAATCCTGAGAAAGGCATAAATGCTTTAAATGCAGCAAATATTGCAATTACAGCTATTAATTCTCAAAGAGAAACTTTTAAAGATGAAGATCATATAAGAGTGCACCCTATAATAACTAAAGGAGGCAATGTAGTTAGTGCTGTTCCTGACACTGTAAATATAGAAACATTTGTAAGAGGAGCATCAATAGAATCAATAATTGATGCGAACAAAAAAGTAGACAATTGCTTAAGGGCAGGTGCATTGGCAACAGGAGCATCTATTAAGATAACAACTATTGCTGGATATCTTCCAATAAACAATAATAAAAATCTTCAAAATATTTATCTTAGCAATTTAAAAAATAATTTTTCAACTGATGAAATTGTTTTAGATGGACATTCTGGTGGAAGTACAGATATGGGTGATGTTTCAAGCCTCATTCCATCTATTCATCCTTATGTTGGAGGTTGTTCAGGGTCATCTAATCATGCAAACGATATGGTTGTTGAAAACTATGATCTATCTGTGACTGAATCAGGCAGGATGATGGCTCATACAATAATTGATCTTCTGGAAAATAATGCCAAAAGAGGAAAAGAAGTAGTTAAAAACTTTGTTCCGACTTTTAAAAAAAATGATTACTTGGCATATTTAAGAAACCTCTCAAAAGAAGAGGGATTTAGTTATAAAAATTTAAAAATTTAAATCTCTCAAACTTAAATGTTGAAATTTAAAAAATGAATATGCTATAATAGTTATAAGTGTTGATTTGAAAGTCAGCTTGCGGACACTCAAAAAACTGCTAAAAGGCAAAGGTTTTTAAGATTGTCCGTGTACTGCAAAGTACGCGGATTTTTTTTTAAAAAACTTAAAGGTTTTAAGATTGTCCGTGTACTGCAAAGTACGCGGATTTTTTTGTTGGCACTTCTTAGTTTTATAAATATTAAACATAAGGAGGTCATAAATGGCTAGTAGTATAAATGGCATAGTTAACCAGCCAGAAAAACAAGGTATTGGAACCCTTGCACTACACGCGGGACAGGAACCTGACCCGTCAACTAATTCCAGGGCTGTACCAATACATGCAACAACATCGTATGTATTTAATGATACAGATCATGCAGCTAATCTTTTTGCACTAGGTGAATTTGGAAATATTTACACTAGATTGCAAAATCCTACCACTGATGTTCTAGAGCAGAGAATTGCAGCCCTTGATGGAGGAGTCACAGGACTTGCTTTTTCATCAGGCCAAGCAGCAATTAATGCTGCTATTCTAACTATTACTCATAGTGGGCAAAATTTTATTTCATCAACAAGTTTGTATGGTGGAACATGGACACTATTTACTCAAACATTTAAAAAATTGGGTATAGAGGTAAGGTTCTTTAACCCAGACAATCCTGAAGAAATAAATGATTTGGTGGATGAGAATACAAGATGTGTATATTTTGAAAGCATCGGGAATCCAAAAAATGATGTTCCTGATTTTTCTGAAATAACAAAAATCAGTCACAATCACGGCTTGCCTACAATTTGTGATAACACTGTTCTTACTCCAGCTTTGTTTAGACCAATTGAGCATGGAGTAGATATAGTTCTTCATTCAACAACAAAGTTTCTAGGAGGACATGGAGTACATATTGGAGGTGTTATTGTTGATAGCGGAAACTTTAAATGGGCAGATAACCCGGATAAATGGCCAGAGTTTTGTGGGCCATCAGAATCATACCATGGTGCGGTCCTAGAAGAAGCTTTGAGGCCTGCTGGTAATATTGCTTATAATCTTCATATAAGAGTACATTGGCTTAGAGACACCGGTGGAACAATGAGCCCATTTGGGGCTTGGGCCACTCTATTAGGCCTAGAAACTTTGCATTTAAGGATTCCAAGGCACTGTGAAAATGCTCTCAAGGTAGCTGAACATCTTGAAAAACATAAAGATGTTGAATGGGTAAACTATCCGGGGCTAAAAAGTCATTCTCATTATGGAAACACAAAAAAATACTTGCCTGATGGGGCTGGAGCAATTTTAGGCTTTGGTATTAAAGGTGGCAAAGATGCAGCGATCAAGTTTATAAATAATGTAAAACTTGCAAGCCATCTTGCTAATATAGGTGATGCTAAAACATTGGTTATACATCCTGCTTCTACAACTCATAGTCAGCTTTCTGAAGAAGAACAAAAAGAGGCTGGAGTTAACCCAGAATACATTAGGGTTTCAGTTGGAATTGAAGATGTAGATGACATAATTAATGATTTGGATCAAGCATTAAGTAAAAGTTAACATTAAAATGATAGGGTCAGGCGAATAATCGTCTGACCCTAAAAGGTTTTCATATGGTAAAAGAAAATTACAATTCAGATCTTTACAGAACAGGAGATACATCCAAATATCTCCAAAATTTTTTTTATGGGGATAAATTTCATCTAAAATCTGGAGATGTTCTTGATGAATTAAATATATCTTATGAAACCTATGGAGATTTAAATAAAGATAAATCAAATGTTGTTCTAATATGTCATGCAATAAGCGGAGACTCTCATGTTGCAAAACATGATGAAGAAGATATTTCAGGTTGGTGGGATATAATGGTGGGCCCGAACAAACCTATTGATACTAATAATTACTTTGTGATATGTAGTAACGTAATAGGCGGATGCAAAGGGTCTACAGGACCTAACTCAATTAACCCAAAAACTGGAACTCCTTACGGTTCTAATTTTCCTAATATTACAGTGGAGGACATGGTAAATGCACAAAATCTTCTTATAGAGTACCTAGGGATAAAATCTATTCTTTGTGTTACTGGGGGATCAATGGGTGGATTTCAATCAATTCAATGGGCAAGGCAATTTCCAAATAAAATTAAAAGTGTCATTGGATTAGCCACTTCCGCAAGGCTTACTAATCAAGCCCTGGCTTTTGATATTGTAGGCAGAAATGCAATAAAAAAAGATCCAAGGTTTAAGGAAGGTAATTATTATAATTCTGAAGAAAAGCCTGAAGATGGCTTGGCTATAGCAAGAATGTTAGCTCATATTACGTACGTTTCGAAAGATTCAATGAAAAATAAATTTGATAACACTAGATATGAGCCAAAAGAAATTACTACTGAATTTGAGAAAAGGTTCTCAGTTGGAACCTATCTTGCATATCAAGGAACTAAATTCGTAGATAGATTTGATGCTAATAGCTACATAACATTATCTACAGCAGTAGACTATTTCGATTTAGGCGGAACTATCGATGAAATAAAAAATAACTTAAAAGAAACAACATGTGAATGGTTGCTAGTTAGTTTTTCCAGTGACTGGCTGTACCCTCCCTTCCAATCAGAAGAAATAGTTAATGCATTAGTAAGCTTGGATAAGCCTGTGTCATATTGCTCAATAAATAGTGAGGCTGGCCACGATGCATTTTTGCTAGAAAATGAAATAGAAGATTATGGATTATTAACTTCTTCATTATTAAAAAAACTTTCTGGAAAAGAGAAAGAGCATGAAATAAAAAATTCTAGTACAACTTCAACAAATATATTTTTCAACAATAGGCTTGACCTAGATTTTATCTGCAGCCTAATAGAAGAAAATGATCGCGTATTAGATCTGGGCTGTGAAGATGGAAAGTTATTAAATGAATTAAAAAAGAAAAAATGTTCTAAATTATTAGGAATTGAGATAGATGCTAAAAAAGTAATTATAAGTTCAAATAAAGGATTGGAGGTAATTAATTCTGATATTAATACTGGACTAGATAGATTTAACGATAATCAGTTTGATATAACAATCCTTTCTCAAACACTGCAGTCTATAAAAAACGTAGAAAAAACAATAGAAGAAATACTTAGAATTTCCAAAAAAGCTATAATATCTTTTCCTAATTTTGCCTTTAAACCATTAAGAGAGATGCTCTACGATCAAGGAAAAGCTCCAAAGCTAGAAGGTCTTTATGGTTATAACTGGTACAACACACCTAATAGGAGGTTTCCGACAATTCTTGATTTTCAAGAATACTGTGCCTCTAAAAACATTACAATCAAAGAATCTTTCTATATTGACTCTGAAAAAGATGAGTTGATAAAAGAAAATCCAAACCTTAATGCCGACACAGCGATATTTGTACTAAGTAAGAACTAGAGTAAGTTAACGCCTTTTTTATCTAGCGTTCTAATTTCTCTTGTGGTTAATTTAACTTTATATTTTTTACCATCTAGTATTACTGTTTTATTTTGAACATTAGGCTTAAACGTTTTCTTAGACGAGTTCATAGCATGGCTTCTACTTTGCCCAAACTGAGGAGTAGCCTTTGGAGTTAAACCTAATTTTTCTCTTATGTTCATAATTTCTTCTTTTAAAATATATAATAATTGGTTAGAGTCATTTATGTAACCAAAAGAGGATACCAATTAAAACCAATTATGAAAAG
>JAYZIQ010000044.1:0-10953 GCA_036165455.1 Chloroflexota bacterium
ATTTAGTATCAAGTATGCCTGTTGAAGTTAATTCATGAGTATGAGGATCTACGCTAGGAGATAATCTAAGAGTTATATTTTGTGAAGTTTTATTTTTCCTGCAAATTTCATCTAGAATGTCTAATTCATAGAAACTGTCAATCGTTACTAACCCTATATTATTATTTACAGCTTTATTCAGTTCATATTCACTCTTGTTATTTCCATGGAAATTAGTGTTTTTCATAGGAAATTCAGATCTAATTAAAACTTCTAATTCACCACCAGAAACAACATCTATACCTAGATTTTCTTCATTTAATATCTTCACTAGTGCAGGATTAGTAAAGGCTTTAGAAGAATATGAAACATGCATTTTTTCATATCTAGATTTAAATTCATTTAAGAAAGACCTTGCGCTACTCCTAATCGTTCTTTCATCATAAATATATAAAGGAGATCCATATTCTGATATTAATTCAGATACATCAAATCCGCTGATTTCTAAATTACCTTTTTTATTTATTCCTGTTTTTTCAGGGAATATATGATTCAGTTTTCCTAGAGATTGTTCATTCATATTTTTTGATTATATCTAATTGTTTGGCTTTGATATATTTCCTGAATTCATTTTCTAAGTCTATATTTTTTTTGGAGGCTGCAGAAGTTAGCTCAAATAGAGTATTAATAATTTGTTCACTGGAGAAATTATCATATTTTTTTGTATTTACTAACTCAACATCTATATCTAAAGATTTTCTATATAGTTCATATGCAAATGAAAGAGATGGAAGCGTATTGGTTATATTTTCTATGTAAGATTTATCATTTTTACTTTCCTCTTTTTTCATCTTGCCCCAATTTTTTATAACTTTTTCTGAGTCAATATTATTATTTTTATCTTTAAAAACATGAGGATGCCTTTTAATTAATTTACTGTTTATAGATTCAATCACATCAGATATATTAAATTCGTTTTTTTCATCTCTGATTAAACTTTGTATAAGTATCTGAAATAACAGGTCTCCCAACTCGCCTTTTAAAGATTCTGAGTCATTATTATCTATACATTCTAGGACTTCATAAGTTTCTTGAAGTATATATTGTGACAATGATTCAGAAGTTTGCTCAAGATCCCAAGGACACCCTTGATCTGATCTTAATTTTCCTACAGTATTTATTAGATCAATAAAACTTTTTTCAATTTGAATGTTTGTTGATTTCATAATTTGAGTTATTGTTATTTTATGAATTTATTTTCGCTATTTAGATTAACACTTACCACAATAACTTCTCTTTTGTTTATTTTAATAATTATAAGTGGGTGCCTGAATTTTATAGTTAGGTCTAGTCTTATTTATGATTACAATATTTCTACATATTCAATTGAAAGCAGGACATCTTTGCCATTAGAAAAAATTAAGGAAATAAATCTCAGTATTAGGACATATTTTTTTGATGAAAAAGAATTATTAGATGTTGATATTTATTCTGACAAGGAGGTTTTGCATATGAAAGATGTAAAATCTGTAATGAGCTTTATATTTGATTTAAGTAAAATATTATCTATCATTTTCTGTATACTAACTTTTGTGTTGACTTCATATCTTGGGGTTAACCTATATAAATTAATTTTTCATTCATTAATACTTTTTTCATCTGTTCTTATATTATTAGGGACTTCTTTTTTATTATTTTTTCAGGAACTATTTATTATCTTCCATAAAATAGCTTTCAATAATGATCTATGGATTCTTAACCCTAATAAAGATTATTTATTAATGATGTACCCAGAAGATTTTTTTAGAGATGTGGCAGTTTTGATATTATTATCTTCTTTTTTATTAAACGTTATAGTTTATATATTGTTTAAAAATCTCTCTTTTCAGTCAAAGTAATTCAGATATATCTGTTATCGTGTGGTCAGGATTAAATGCTAAATCATTACCTACACTTTTGCGTTTATTTATATAAATAGCTTTGAATCCAGCTTTTTTTGCTCCAAATATATCTGTGAAAATGTTATCCCCAATGTGAATTATATTTTCAGGATTTGAATTAAAGTCATTTATAATTAATTTAAAAATTTTAATTGAGGGCTTAGCGATCTCTATTTCATTTGATAGATATATTTTATCGAATAGATTTTTTATTCCGATTATTTCAAGATATTTGTAATATGTTTCTGGCGATGTTATTCCTGTATTAGAGGTAAGGCATAATTTATGTTCTTTGGATAATGATTTTAATAACTCGATTGATTTAGGAAATATTTTAGGGGGATATTTTAAAAAGCAGTCATCAAGAATACCCCCAACCTCTTTCATTATCAGATCATTTTGTTCTATTTCAAGTATTTCTAATAATTTTCCTATCCTCTTATTGAAATTAATATCTTTTCCTCTATTGTGGTCTTGAGTGCATCTCTCGCTTAACGTTCTTAAACCTTTTTTTATCTGATTATGAGTTAAATTGAGCTCTTTATTATTTAAATATGAATATAAATTATTTATTCTCTCAATCGATCTTGAATTCATTTTCTTTCCATTTGGTCGATCTGTAATTAATGTTTCCCATAGATCAAAGGAAATCAATTTATTTTTTAATTTCATTATTTTTAGCATTTCTTATGACTCATGAATAAAATGAATAAGTTATGAATAAAAGTATATATGTAATTACAGGTTCTTTGGGGTTTGTTGGCTTCAATCTTTCTAAATATCTAATCGATAGTGGACACAGAGTTATTGGAATAGATATTGATAATAATTCCGACCCATTAAGAGAGTGGAGGTATAAAGAGTCAGAAAGAATTGGAGTTAAAACTCTTATAGTAGATATTTCGGATAAATATCAAGTTGAATCTGTTTCTAATGAATTAAATAAAATTAGCCATATTGAAAGTATATTTCACTTGGCTGGCCTTGCTGGAGTAAGGAAATCCATTGAGAATCCTGATAAATATTATAATGTCAATTTAAGAGGTACTTTTAATATGCTTCAATTATTCAAATCAATCGAAGCTAATTCCTTGGTATTTTCTTCAACCTCTAGTGTCTATGGTGATATTTCTGCAGAATATTTTTCTAAAGAGAGTGATTCTCTAAATACAATTTCGCCATATGCTAGCTCAAAGTTAAGTGCAGAAAAATTATGCCAATTATTTTCTAATTTATATGAATTAAATATTTCTGTATTGAGGTATTTTACGGTATATGGGGTAGCCGGAAGACCTGATATGAGTATATTAAAATTTATTAACTTAATTTATAAAGATAAGCCCATTACAATATATGGAGACGGTAGCCAAGAGAGAGATTTTACTTATGTTTCTGATATATGCAGAGGAACATATGCTAGCTCAAAGTTAAAAGGATTTAATTTAATTAATTTAGGTAAATCAAACCCAGAAAAATTAATTAGTGCTGTAAGAATAATTGAAGATAAATTAGGAAAAAAAGCAAAAATCATTTTCAAACCTCAGAATAAAATGGATGTTAATAGAACTTCAGCTGATATAGCGAATTCTAAGAAATTAATTAATTGGGACCCTTTAGAAGATCTCGAATCTGGCTTGTCCAAGACGATTGATTGGTACAAAGAAAATACAAAATCTTTAGAGAAATTAAGTTGAGGTTAATATTTATATTTCTAAACTTCAGATAAATAATTTTCGAAATTTTAATTATGTTGATTTAGATCTTGAAAAAGGCTCAAATTATTTTATTGGAAGAAATGGTCACGGGAAAAGCAATCTGCTTGAAGCTATATATGCCCTTTCAATAGGCAAATCATATAGAACATCAAAGGGAATTAATTTAGTAAATCAGGATTCTGCATCCCTGTCTTCTTATTTGAAAGGAATTGCTCACTATCATAATAGTGCATCAGACCTCATGATAAACATTGAAGTAGATCCAGAATCAAAAAGAGCGTCCAAAGTATATTCCTTCAATAGTTCTAATGTAAGTTCTTTGGATTTTATTGGAAAGTTAAATGTAGTTTTATTTGAGGCAAAAGACCTAAGCATTATATCAGGTAGCCCCATTGCAAGAAGAAGATTTTTAGATATTCATATTTCTCAACAAGATTTCTCTTACCTAAAAGCATTGCAGAGGTATAACAAGGTTCTGCAGAGTAGAAATAAGGTATTAAAGGACATAAAAATAGGTAAGTCTTCAAAATTAGAATTAGAGTTTTGGACAGAAAAAATAATTGAGGATGGCTTAATCATAAGTAAGCGCAGAAAACAAAAACTTGGCAAAATTAAAGAGGAAACTTTAAAGATTTTTCCTAATTTTATATCTGGTAATGAAAATTTAGATATCGAGTTTGCCCCATCTTATGATGACTTGGATAATTTAAATAATGATTCATTGAAGGCAATATTTTCAGAGAGCATAAAAAAAGAAATTTCTATAGGCTCAACACTGCATGGTCCTCATAAAGACGATTTTGAAATTAGTATAAATGGCCAGCCTTCATCAGAATTTTCTTCTAGAGGCCAAATTCGTACTATTGCGTTAGCCTTAAAATTAGGGGAAGCTAATGCTTTAAAAAATAATATTAGTAATTCACCAATTATTGCACTAGATGATATCCTCTCGGAGCTTGATGAGACCAGAAGAGGCACTGTCATGGAATATATATCTAATTATGATCAAGTCCTTTTAACTGCTCCTGATGAGAAATTATTAGTAAAAAATCCGAAATTTAAAGGCAAGATATTTTATGTAAACAATGGAGAAATAGTTGACTCAAAAATTAGATAAAATTAAATCTAATATTATTAAATCTGTAGAATTAATTTCTAGATCAAAAAAAATAGTTTTAATGACTGGCGCCGGAATTTCTGTTGATAGTGGCATACCTACTTTTCAGGGCACAGAAGGTTTGTGGGCAAGATTTGGTAAACCTAAAATGAATGCATTTTCTGAATTTATAAAGAATGACGATTCTTGGTGGGACAGAGAAATTAATCATCAAAGATCTCCATATGTAATGGAATTAAGAAGAGCTATTGAAAGAGCAAAGCCAAATGATGCTCACTATGCAATTTGCAACATTCAAAGATTAGGAAAGATAGATCATGTTATTACCCAAAATATTGATGGACTTCATGTTGAGTCTGGCTGCAATAATGTTATTGAGGTTCATGGTAATAGAAATTATTTAAGATGTGTTGATTGTGAGAAGAGATATCAATTCTCATCTCCGATTTCTGAAAAACCATTACCTTGTAGTAATTGTGGTGGGGTAATTAAGTATGATTCTGTTATGTTTGGAGAGCCTATTCCTAAGTCAATATTAAAGAACTCTAAGGATGCGATTAGAGATTGCGATTTATTAATTATAATAGGGAGCTCTTCCACAGTTAGGCCTGCTGCTGGGTTTTCTTGGATAGCAAAGTCTGAAGGAGCCAAACTAATTGAGATTAATATTAATGATACAAAGTTATCATCTGAATGTGAGATAATTTTAAGAGGATCTTCATCTGAGATACTTCCCAGTTTATATCAAGGGATTGCTAGTCTATGAATTCTTCATGAAGTGATTTGGCAGCTTTTTCCAAATCTGATTCCTTTATTATGCAAGTTATCCTAATCTCAGAAGTAGTAATCATTTCTATATTTATATTTTCATGAGATAAGACTTTAAACATCCTTGAGGCATATCCTGGTTGATTTTGAATCCCTGTTCCGACGATGCTGACTTTTCCTAGGCCAGTTTGTGTTTGAATATTTTCCTCATCTGTGACTTTACTTTTTACTAATGCGTTTAAGCAAGACTTAAGATCTTTATCATCGAGTGTAAAGCTTAAATTTGTTGTTCCTTCTGAACTAGCTGTCTGAACAATTACATCTACATTGATGCCCATAGAGCTTAAAGGTTCAAAGATAGAAGATGCTATGCCTGGCTTATCTTTTATATTGTTCAGTGTTATCTTGCTAACTCCTTTTGAAGTAGGTATTCCAGTAACTGCATTTCTTATTTCCATATTTTTTTCACTTTCTTTTCTTAAAGTAGTGCCTTTAGTCTTTTTTTCTGAGTGCCTTATAGCCATTGGAACTTCATTTATAGCTGCTATCTCAATTGACCTTGGATGCATTTTTGCCCCAAGTGAAGCCATTTCTAGCATCTCTTCATAAGATATACATTCAATTAGCTTACTATTCGGAACAATTCTGGGATCTGCAGAAAAAATTCCATCAACATCAGTGTATATTTCACACCTTACTGCCTTTATAGCAGATGCTAATGCAACTGCCGAAGTATCGGACCCTCCCCTGCCTAATGTAGTTGTCTCTCCCGATTCTGAAACACCTTGAAATCCAGCTACAATTATAACATCTTTACTCTTAAAGTGTTCGAAAATTAGTTCTGTATTTATTGAAGATATTCTTGCAGATCCGTGTAGTGAATTAGTATTTATCCCTGCTTTAGACCCACTTAAACTTGTTGATTTAACACCTATTTTTCTCAAAGCTAAGCTCATTAAAGACGCACTAACTATTTCTCCTGTAGATAACAACTGATCAAAGTCTCTGAGATTCTCTAAATCAGACCTATCATCTAGAAATTCGGAACCTAATTTCACTAAGTTATCAGTAGAATCACCCATTGCTGACACAACAACAATTAATTTATCTATTTCAGATAAAGATTCTTTAATTTTTTTGGCTACATTTAATATTTTTTCTTCATCTGATAAAGAAGTGCCACCGTATTTCTGAACAATTATTTTTACCATAATTTATTTTTTATTTAGATAATGATATTCCTTGATTAGAAGGTTTTGTAAGAATGATATTTCCCTCCAAATTATGTTTTCTTGCGGTCTCTTTTATTTCATAATCTATTGTGAATTCATTCCCCTTTGAAAAAATCATTATAGATGGGCCAGACCCAGAAACTATTGTTCCTAAAGCACCTCCATTCATTGCTGAATTCATAATTGATTTCATCTCTGGAAAACCTTTAAGTCTTGTATCTTGATGCAATAAATCCTTGGTTGCTTCATTTAATAGAGTAAAGTCATTTTTATTTAAGGAATCAATTAATAATGCTGCCCTGCTGATATTGTAAACTGCTGCTGATCTAGACACAGATTTTGGAAGCTTTTTTCTGCTGTTATTTGTATTGGAAATAAAATTTGGAGTAAAAACCATTATATTTAATTCGTTAGGCACATCTATTTTTCTTGTTATCCATTTATTATTTTCCTCATTAAAAATAGATATGGTTAATCCTCCAAAAAAACATGGGGTTACATTGTCAGGATGACCTTCTATTTTTATTGCTTTTTCATTTAAATCTTCCAATGAAAATTTATTGCCATTCAAATGATTACCAATTAAAAGTCCTGTGCATAGGGCAGCAGCACTGCTTCCTAGCCCATTAGAAAAAGGAATATTATTTTCACTTAATATCTTTATTTTTGAAATATCGAATTCTGGACTTATTGCTTTAATTCCAGCAATTATCAAATTATCTTTAATTTTGATGGATTCATAAGAGCTATTGTTTATGCCATCATTTTTGATAATTAATTTGTCGCTGTCAAATGATATTGATAATGAATTCCAAACATCTATGGCGAGACCTATGCAATCAAATCCAGAACCAACATTGCCGGTAGTTGCAGGAACTTTAATTGATATTTGTTTATTAGTTAACATTATTTAAAATTTATTTAGAGCCTAGAAAAGTATAAGCTGATAGTGCAGCAATAGCACCTTGACCTGCAGCAGTTACTGTTTGTTTTAGGGGGCCTGAAGCATTTGTTAAATCGCCTGCTGCAAAAATTCCTTTAACATTTGTTTCCATAAGTTTGTTAACTGCCACTTCATTCGTTTCTGGGTCAATTTTAATATCTAATTGATTTGGAATTTCTAATCTTGGGTCAGCTCCTATTTCTATGAATAGTCCGTTTGATGATATGTGTGATGACTGATCTGCATTAGTAATAATGACTCCTTCTACTCCATCTTTACCTTCTTTAATTTCTTTGACTTCTGAATTTAAATGTAATTCTAAATTTTTACATTTTTCAAGTTGTGTTAGTAAGACTTTTTCTGGACGAAATAAAGATGACCCTCTATAAATTAAATGAACTTTTGTTGCGTATTTACTCAAAAGTATAGCTCCTTCAACAGCTGCATTTCCTCCCCCTATTACAACTGCAATTTTATCTTTATACAAAGGGGCGTCGCATGTTGAACAATAAGAAACACCTTTGCCTACTAATGATTCTTCATTAGATAAATTTAACTTTCTTCTTTCCCTGCCTACGCATAGTATTATAGCCTTAGCTTCTATCTCAGCCGTATTAGTCTTTATCAAAAAGCCTTTATTAATTTTAGAGACTTCTTCTAAATTTTCTTCAAATAATTCAACATCATAATTCATGACTTGATTTTTCATATTCATCATAAGATCAAAGCCATCTGCTTCTATTCCAGGGTAATTTTCTATCATTCCCCCTATAGCTGTCTCGCCTCCAAATTCTGAACCTGCGAGAATAGTTTGTATTTGGTATCTTGCTGAATATAGAGCAGCAGAATACCCTGAAGCACCTTGTCCGGCAATTAATAATTCAGTTTTCTTCTTGTCCATAAAAATTATTATATATAAAAACAATTTGTTTCATAGTTACTTTTTGGATTATTCAGGGAGAATGTCATTATTTAAATAAGGAAATTTTTAATTATGAAGAGTTTAAAAACAGATGTAATTATTATTGGTTGTGGGCCGGGTGGCGCACAGACTGCAAGAAATCTTTCTCAAAGAGGCTTTTCAGTCACATTACTTGATTACCGTCTTAATGTTGGAGATAAATTATGCACTGGAATAGTTGGAACCGAGATACTAAATCATTATTCAGAAGTTGCAAATTATGTACTCAATAAATCTAAATCTGCAAATATTTATTGTGACAATGATTATTTTTTAAAAATAGAAAAAAATAAAACTCAAGCTCTCATTATCGACAGACAGAAATTTATAAAAAATATTTCAATAGAAGCCAGAAATTCTGGCACAATTTTAAAATTACAAAGATTAGTGAGCAATTTTGAGGTTTCAGAGAATGGAGTTGAGGTCTATGCAAAATATAATGGAAAAATGGAGAAATATAATTCTGATGTGCTAGTTATAGCATCAGGCTATGGGTCAAAATTAGCGAAACATGCTGGTTTTGATTTAAGCGAGCATTATATCTACGGATACCAGACTAAAATAACTAATGTTAGTGTTGATAAAGTGCATGTCTTTTCTGGGGGCTATTTGCCTAAAGGGCATTTTGGCTGGATAGTTCCGACTTTTAAAAATAAAGGGTATTGCGGAATATTAGGAAAAGAAAAACTACAAAATAATGGACTTGAATTTCTTTCTCATATGAAAAGTAAATTTGGTTTTGAAATAGAAGATAAAACTAAAGTTTGGGGTATTCCCATAAGTCCTGTTGGTAAGAAATCAAGCTCTCGAGTCTTATTGGTTGGTGATGTAGCAGGGCAAGTTAAGCCTACAACAGGGGGCGGAATATATTTTGCTATGAGATCTGCAGATATTGCATCTGAAGTTATAAATGACTCTTTATTAACAAGAGATTTTTCAGAACAACATTATAATTCTTACTCTAAGAAATGGGATAAAATTTTTAAGAATGAATTAAGAGTAGGATTTTTTGCTAGGCAATTTTATGAAAGCTTAGATAGTAATGATGTTAAAGGGATACTAAATCATATAGAAGAATCTGATCTTATTTCAAAAGACATTAATTTTGATTGGCATTCTAAAATAGTTATGATGGCGTTTAAGACTAAAATTAAATCCTATTTAAAAGGTAAAATGTTAAAAAGATTTAAAAGTTTAACTTTTAATTAAATTAATTATTTTTTGTTTAAGCTTACCGGATGATAATCCGTGATAATCAATAACTTCTTCGTTGGTGCCACTGTGTGGAATTTCGCCTACTCCTATACTTGATATATTTATAGATGAGGTATCGATATTCTTTATAGCATTTGAAATAAATTTCTCACCAAAACCACCTTCTATATAATGGTCATCAATTGTAACTACATATTTAAAACCCTTTATTTGATTTTTTATCCAGCTTGATGAAAATTTATTCAGCCAAGGGAATGAAATTAATTTGGGGTTTATATTATATTTTCCTAGAAGTTCTTTCGCCTTCCACAGTTCTGTAAATATTAATGGGCTATAGCAGAATATAACTATTTCTTCCCCATCTGAAATTACTGTGCCTTCACCTCTTTTAATAGAATCTTTGTTAGGGTATTTAAATGGCAAATTAATAGGTAATGAGCACAATCTTATATAAATATTATTAGTTGAATTAACTGCATATTTTACTGCTAATTCTGTTTCTATCTCGTTTAGAGGCTGTATCATTTCTAAATTAGGAATTCCAGACATGCTTGCTATATCTCTAACTGCTTGATGAGAATGGCCTGGTCCGCCGGGGAGCAAACCTGCAAGAGAGCCTACATAAACTACCTTGGTTTTTTCAGTGGAATTATTGTAAATTTGCTCATTTGGTCTACTAGTTAAGAAACTAGAGAAAGAATGAACAAATGGCATATAACCTTCTTTAGCAAATGAACCTGCTTGTGAAACCATATCTTGTTCAGCTATACCACATTCAAAAAATCTATTTGGGAATTTTTTTTCAAATTCAATTAACCCAGTATCTAAAATTAAGTCTCCATCTAATGCTACAATTTTTTCATTTAAAGATGCTTGATTAATAAGAGCTCTTGAATATGCGCTGATAAGATTTTGACTGGAATTGGCAGACTTTTTATTATTTACAGATTCTTTAATTGAAAGTCTAAAGCTATAATTTATTTTATTTGAATTAATATATTTATTTAATCCATCAGTTAATTCTGTAATGCTCTTGTCATAAACTTCTTGATCTACTGACCCACTATGGAATTGATAAAAATC
>JAYZIQ010000045.1:0-5041 GCA_036165455.1 Chloroflexota bacterium
CGCAAAAAATAAAGTAGAGCAAATAATTAAAGATGTTGAGGTAGGAGATGTGTATGATGGAAAAGTTGTGAAGTTAATGGATTTTGGCGCTTTTGTGAATATATTGCCTGGCAAAGATGGGTTAGTGCATATTAGTGAGATAAGCGAAGAAAGAGTAGATTCTGTTGAATCAGCCTTAGAAGAAGGCCAAGAAATCAAAGTAATTGTTAAACGAATTGATGATCAAAAAAGAATAGATCTGTCAGCTAGAGTAGATGCTTACCTTTCTGGAGAATTGTCCTTAGAAGAAGCTAGCAATTCCAATAAAAAAAGAGGCGGAGGCAATAAGTTTAGAGGTAGAGATTCTAATAGAAAAGAGATAAGACGAGGCGGGAATAAACCTCCATCTTTGAGAAATTAAGCATTTTAATAATAGAATATTGAAATGATGAATGTACTTATAAATGGTTATCTAGGCAAAATGGGTCAAGCTGTTGTCAAAGCAATTAATGACTCAGATAAATTCAATTTAGCTTGTTGTGTAGATATAAATTCAGAAGCCTCAGATTCTAATTTTTCTAAGTTAAGTGAGGTTAGAGAGGAAATTATTAGAAATACTCATTGCGTGATTGATTTTAGTAATGCTTCTGGTTTTATGGAGTCTGCTGAATTTTCTCTAAGCAATAGTATACCTTTCGTAAGTGGTTCCACTGGTTATTCCCAAGCAAATCTGGATGACGTTAAGCATTTGGCAGATGAAAAGAAAGTAGGGGTTGCTCTATGTTCAAACTTTTCAACAGGAGCTATATTAATGAGTCATATTGGCTCTATTGCAGCAAGATTTTATGAATATGCTGAATTAATTGAGAGTCATCATGAAAAAAAAGCCGATGCCCCTAGCGGTACTTCTATATCAATTGCAGATTCAATATCTGAAGGGAATCCAGATAGATTTAAAAAGGTTGATTCTGAGATTAACAAGATTAGTAATACTAGAGGTGGTTATGGAGCAGGAGTAAATATCCATAGCTTGAGACTACCAGGTGTAATCGCAAAACATGAATTAATATTTGGTGCAAAGGGTGAGAATTTAACTATAATTCATAATTCTTCTGACAGAGAAAGTTTTATGCCTGGAGTTCTGCTTGCCGCAGAGCATGTAATTAAAAATAATGAATTTATAATCGGGCTTGAAAATATATTAGGATTATGACCAATAATAATAAATTTCCTTCAATAGCAATTGTTGGGGCAACTGGCGCAGTTGGCAAAGTTTGTTTAGATATTTTAGCAGAGAGAAATTATCCCGCAGAGAAAATTAAATTATTTGCATCAGAAAGATCTGCTGGAAAAAGAATCTCTTACAATAAAAATGACCTTATAGTTAATGAAGCAGATAAGAATTCATTTAAGGGTTCCAATGTAGTATTTATATCAGCTGATAGTGAGGTTAGCTTATCCCTTGCGCCAGCAGCAGTTAACAGCGGAGCTTTGGTTATCGATGATGGCTCTGCATTTAGGATGAAAAAGAATGTGCCTTTAGTTGTTCCAGAGGTTAATGAAGATGATATTAATTTTCATGAAGGAATTATTTCTATTCCTAATTGCACTACCACTCCTTTAGCGATGGCACTTGATAAATTAAGAAAATTATCAAATATAAAAAGGGTTCATGCCTCTACATATCAGGCAGTTTCCGGTAGTGGATCTCTTGCTGTTTCTGAACTAAGAGATCAAACTGAAAATATTCTTAATAACGAAGAGATTTCTAAATCTGTATATCCACATCAAATTGCCTTTTCTTTAATTCCTCAAGTTGATGATTTTATGGAAGATGGATATACGAAAGAAGAACATAAAATGATTAATGAAACAAAGAAGATTCTCCATGATTATGATTTAAGTATATCTGCCACTTGTGTTAGAGTTCCAGTTTTCTATTGTCATTCCGAAGTAGTTTCGGTTGATTTTGAAGAAGATATAGATATTCAAGAAGTTGTCAGTTTGTTTTCTGAATCAGATGGGATCAAATTAATAGGGAACGGTAAAAATGAAAATTATCCTACACCTAACTTGGTAGAGGGTGAGGACGATATTTTCATTGGAAGAATCAGAAAAGATTTAAGTAACGATAAAGGAATAAATTTTTGGCTAGTTTCAGATAATTTAAGAAAAGGAGCTGCTTTAAATGCTATTCAAATTATGGAATCTGCTATTAAATTAGGCAGAATTCCTAATTTTGATTCATAACTTTGTTTTCAAGTCCTTGGTGTTATATATTCTTTGAAAAAAAGATATAATTTACAAAATGATAACCGAAGATAGATTAATAACAGCTATGATTACCCCATTTCAAAAAAATGGAGGTGTGGACTATGATGCAGCAAAAAATCTCGCAGTAGCACTATCAAAATCTGGAAGTGATGGAATTTTAATAGGAGGAACCACTGGAGAATCCCCGACGCTTTCTGATGAGGAAAAATTGAAATTATTTAAAGTAGTAAAAGAGGCAGTAGGAGATAATGCCAGAGTAATTGCCGGAACTACGGACAACAACAATTCAAAATCCATTGAGTTATCGGTAGAAGCTCAAAAATTAGGTGTTGATGCCTTACTTCTAACAGTTCCTGCATATAATAAGCCAACTCAGCAGGGGCTAATAGATCATTTTAATAAAATTGCTGATTCAGTTGAAATACCAGGGATTTTATATAATGTTCCAGGAAGAACATCCTTAAATATGACCGCAGAAACAACACTCGCCTTATCTTCTCATAAAAATATAGTTGGAATTAAAGAGGCATCAAGCGACCTTGGTCAAATAACAAGCATTATAAGTGAGTCATCGGGCACAGATTTCAGAGTATGGAGCGGAAATGATGATGAGACATTTTCGATTATGGCTTTGGGAGGGTTTGGAGTTGTAAGTGTAGCTTCTAATATAGTTGGAGTTCAGATTAAGAGAATGATTGGTTCAATCCTAGAAGGAAATATAGAATCTGCAGCTGATCAGCATAAGAAATTGCTCCCACTTTTTCAAGGATTATTTTGGATAACAAATCCAATATTAATAAAAAGAGCTTTAAATTTATCAGGTTTTGAAGTTGGTGGATTAAGATTGCCTATGAAAGATAGTGACGAGCTTAGTGAAGATTTTTCTCGAATGTTGTCTGATTACGATATAGACGTTACCAATATTTAATCAGATATTGTCTGGTCTCTTTCAGGGCCTGTCGAAATTATATTAATTTTAGTTTCTAATTCTTTTTCAAGATAATCCAAGTATTTTTTAGCATTTTCTGGCAGGTGAGAATAATGTTTTATTCCAACAGTAGATTGGTCCCATCCAGGCATAGTATCGTATTTGATTTTATTGCCTATGTTGTTTAAAACTTTTATTTCTTTAATTCCATCTAAAACATCAAGTTTCATAATTGCAATTTTGTTGAAGCCATTAGTCATTATGGAGTGTTTTGCAGACCCAATATCAAACCAACCGCACCTCCTTTCTCTTCCAGTAGTAGTTCCAAATTCATGACCTTTTTCCAGCAAATGTTTTGCTACAGGGTCTGACTTTTTGATTTCTGAAGGAAATGGCCCTTCTCCCACACGAGTTGCGTAGGCTTTAAAAATCCCTATTGTATCTCTAATATCAGAAGGCACTAATCCAGTTCCAGTTAATGCTCCCCCAATAGTTGAATTTGAAGAAGTAACGAAAGGGTAAGACCCATGATCTATGTCTAATAATGCCCCTTGTGCTCCCTCAAGTAACACACTTTCACCTTTATCTAATAAATCTCTTAATAATTTTTGAGTTGACTTTATATGGCTCCCTAATTTTTTTGACCATTCTGGCCAATCGGCAATATCTTCCATTCTGGTTCCACTTCGAGCAGCTTTATCCATATAAGCTGGACCTATGCCTCTTCCGGTAGTTCCTATCTTAGAGCCAGCTCTTGCTTTTTCTTGCTCATTATCTTTTTCGATATGCCTTGGAAGTATTATGTGAGCCTTGTCGCTAATTACTAAATTTTTTGGGGATACATTTACGCCTGTTTCTTTTAATTTATCGATTTCATGTATTAGCACTTTTGGGTCAACCACACATCCATTCCCAATTATACAAGTTACATTATCGTGTAAAATTCCAGATGGTATGAGATGTAACTTAAATTCACCTAGATCATTAATAACAGTATGTCCAGCATTATTTCCCCCAGAAAACCTAGCTACTGCAGAATACCTAGAAGCTAGCAGGTCTACTATCTTACCTTTTCCTTCATCTCCCCATTGTCCTCCAATTATTACGTCAGCTGGCACTTTTTAATACACCCTTCTACTAGAATCACATTAAATTAGTTTAATTTATTAAGAGTTTTTAGCCAAGATGAAATTAATTGCACAAAACGGTTGATATTTTAACCATCTGGAGGTATAGTTCTTTGCTGATCCCATTTTTTAGGATCCCTGTTTTTATTAATAAAATAAATCAGGTTTAACAACTGAATAAAAAGCGAATAATTACATCGAGAGATTTCTTGGAAAAGAAGTTTTTCTTGAACTAAAGTTGATTCTCTTAATGGGTTGAACTATTAAGAGCATATGGCGGATGCCTTGGCAATAAGGGCCGAAGAAGGGCGTAGCAAGTCTGCGATAAGCCTCGACTAGCTGTCTAGCAAGCTTAATCGGGGATTCCCGAATGTGGAAACACATCTTTTGAGATACAAGTGCGTTTACGTACTTGAGGTAAGTGGGGGAACTGAAACATCTAAGTACCCTGAGGAAAAAAAATCGAATGAGATTCCCGGAGTAGCGGTGAGCGAAATGGGATGAGCCTAAACTTTTAGATCTAAACGGGTTGGAGCCTTACGATCTATTTTGGTTGTAGGAGTCTATATGAGTAACTCCAATTACTCAGAAAAGTAAAAAATTATTCCTTTATAAGAATGAAGTTTGGAAAAACCAGCCATAGAGGGTGATAGCCCCGTATTTTAAAAAGGAATAACTTTTCATAGATTTCCTGAGTACCACGGGACACGTGAAATCCTGTGGGAATCTGGGG
>JAYZIQ010000046.1:0-8017 GCA_036165455.1 Chloroflexota bacterium
AATATCAAGTATAGTTTATCCTTTAAATATAAATTTCAAAGAAATTCCTAAACTAACAACAATCAGCAATACAAATTATATTTTTTGCAGATTCCCAGCATATGATCTGAATAAAAATTTTATTGAAAACATCAATTATCTACTAACTCAAAATTATATCCCTATTCTAATGAACTTAGAGAATAGTTATTTAAATAACAAGCTGAACAAAATTAAAGAACTAAAAGAACTGGGGTGCATAATATGTGTAGATTTATTTTTAGATAATTGGAGCAAAGAATTTACATATTGTATAAACAAGATGGAAAACTCTGATTTAATTGATTTCATTTCAGGGTTTTCTAAATTTGAAAATTTAAACCAAATAATAAATAAATTTTCTTCAGAAACGGGCATAAGTAAAGAAAAGATAGAAAATATCTATATGAATGAAGCCCCTAATTTAATTTTAGAAGTCTGACACAACAAATAAATCTACACTTCTACTTCTGTGCACCATTTCTGATACTTGCTTTCATTGCCTCTTACCACCTTAAAATATATAGATTGCAGCTCCTTGGTTAATGGGCCAATATCGCTATTTCCTATTTTTCTATTATCTAATGAACCCACGCTTGTTATATGGGCTGCAGTTCCAGTTAAAAATATTTCATCTGCTAAATATATTTCACTTCTATGAATCTTCCTTGAAGATACATTAATGTTCATTTCATTTTTTGCTATTTCAAATACACAGTCCCTAGTTATACCTAATAAGCAATTCTCAGTTTCAGCAGGAGTTATTATTTCATTCCCCATTACCATAAATAGGTTTTCGCCACTTCCTTCTGAAACGCTTCCATCATGATTTAAAAGGATAGCTTCATCAAAACCTGCCATTATTGCTTCTGTCTTAGCTAATATACTAGTAGTATATAAGCCTGAAAGCTTCACACCTGTAGGCATCATTGAATCATCTGGTCTTCTCCAAGATGAAGTCTGGCATTTGATTGATTTTTCATTATCAATATAACTACCAAATGGAACAATCATTAGTGCAAAGTCACTAGAAAGTTCATGTAATTTAAGATTGGCAACTTTTTCTTCGCTTTTGTACGCAAGAGGCCTTATGTAAATGTCCTCCCTGAAACCACATTTTTGTATTAATTCAATAGTTATCCGTATCAAATCATCAACACTGTAGGGTAATTCTATATTTAATATCTTGCAGCCTCTTATCATTCGGTCATAATGCTCTCTTAACCTAAAAACTACAATTGCATTTTTATCTTCATTCCAATTGCCCCTTATTCCTTCAAAAACGCCAGTCCCATAATGCAATGCATGAGTCATTATCCCAACTTTTGCATCCTCAAGCGGGGTAATTTTCCCTTTAAAAAATGTTAGATTTTTTCCCAAAATACTCCTTATAGGTCAAACAATTTGACTAAATTCAAATAAAAATTATATTAATTTCGAAAAACTAAAACAAATTTATCATAAACTTATAGCATGTTGAAATTTAAAAAAATATACACAATTATTCTTTCAATTCTAATTATTTTAATTATCTCTTGCGGAGACGAAGGTACTCCCTCTATTAATGATAAGGCAGAAGAAATTAAAAAATTTGAATACCTAGGCTATGAATTTGCTGATACCCATATAATAATTCACGCAAAGAATTATAATCCTGAGATTCATACAATCCAGGTCAATTCTTCAGATTATTTAGAATTAAACCAAGAAGAAGATCTTAGCGAGATAACATTTAAAAATTTAGGTTATGATAAAGCGAGTTTAAAGTTAGAAGTTGAAGAGCAAATAATATCAAAACTTTTAGTGAATCCAAGAACTGAGTATCCTCAAAAAAGTGCCAATCAAATTTTCGAGATAAAAGTTAACGAAACAGTTTTCATTGAAGAAACTTCAACAATTTTAACCTTGCTGGATGTTGCTGAGGATTCGAGATGCCCTAACCCAGAAGATAATAATCCTGTCTTAAGTAGAGACGGCAAAAAAGCACCTGGAAGTTGCGTACACAAACCTAAAACTTTAATACATTTCAGAATATCAACGCCTAAATATCCTCAATTTGATGATTGGTTTTATAAACAGCAATTATCTGATTACGAATTTTTTTACGGAGGAAATAATTTCTCAGTAATTGAAATTAAACCTGATATATTAAAGCTTAATCGATTAATTCCAAAAGAAGACTATTCGCTAACAATACTTTCTAGCACCAATTAACTATATTTCTTGCCCCCAGAAATAAAAGGGTAAAGTTTATCAAATACTAATTTGCAAGTAATCATTTTAACTTTATTTTTATTTCCTATCTTTATAGCCTCTCCAAGTATTTCATTGAGTTCTAGAGGTCTTTGGTTGTCCAAATCTTCTTTAAGGGAAGCGTGGATCTCACCTGATCTTTCTCTCAACCCCTGAACAATATCAGCTTCATAATCTAAGGGCAGATTTACATTTATACTTTTGGCTACTAAATTCATTTCTTTGATCATATCTTCTAGCATAATTGATAATTTTTGATCTCTGAAGATTTTTGAAGCTGAACAATTTGCAAAACTCATCATAGATCCAATAGCAGCAACCATTATTAATTTTCCCCAAATTGATTTTTGAATATTATCTGAAAATTCTACCTGAACCTTTTCAGAATCTAGGATAACCTCTAAGGCAGATAAATCTTTTATTTGTTTGGTAGTTAAATTCTCCTTCCCAAAAATTATTTTTGCTTCCTCTCCAAACTGATCTACTGATCCAGGGCTTTTTCTAACAGCATCAACATAAGTTAATCCATTTAAAATATTAGTTTCAGGAATTTCTCTTGATAAAAAATCATACGTAAATGTCCCATTCTGGATACAAAGTAAGTAATTATTAGAATTAGATAATTTTTTCAAATTTGGTAATATCTCTTTTATAGAATAGGTTTTAACAGCTAAAATAATTAGATCGTAAGACCCTTCTGGTGATTCGACTGCTTTTAAATTAGATTTAAATTTGCCCCAATGAGTAGACATTTTTAAGCCAGATTCTTTAATTATGCCTAAATGATCACCTCTTGTTAGAAGTGAAACATCATGGCCATCTAAATCCAAAGCACCGGCAAAATAACTTCCCACTGCCCCCCCACCGTACAGGAGTATTTTTAGTTTTTCTTTATCAATAGACATTTTCTTCTAATTAGATATGATAATTACTGAATAACTTCGACACAAATAAATTATAAATTCTAAATTGAGACCAATAAAAATAACTCCAAATATAATTAAAAATGCTGATGGCTCAGTTTTATATCAATCTGGAAACACGGAAGTTATATGCACTGCTACATTCGAAAGTAAGGTTCCAGAATGGCTTCAAGACAGCGGATGGATAACTGCTGAATATTCAATGTTGCCTGCAAGCACTAATTCTAGGGTAACAAGAGAAATAACTAGAGGTAAAAAAAATGCTAGGTCTCAAGAAATACAAAGATTGATTGGTAGAGCATTAAGAGGTTCTGCTAATTTAGAGAAGATGCCTGGAATTTCTATTTACGTTGACTGTGATGTAATAAATGCTGATGGAGGAACAAGAACTGCATCAATAAATGGAGGTTATGTAGCTATTGGATTAGCATTAAAAAATAAATATCCAGATCTGTATAATCAAGGGATACTAACTCCTGTATCAGCAATAAGTGTAGGCAAGGTAGATGGTAAAATTGTGGATGACCTTGACTACATACAAGACTCATCTGCTGAAGTTGATTTAAATATTGTGATGAATTCAGATTTTAACTTGATCGAAATTCAAGGCACTGGAGAAAAAGGTACATTTTCTAATGAAGAACTCAATCAAATGCTAGATTTAGGAAGAAAATGCATAAAAAATATTTTTGATGAACAAATTAAGGTACTAAGAAGTTAAATATGCCGGAATACATAAAAAGCATCTACGCCAGACAAGTTCTTGATTCCAGAGGAAATCCAACAATTTATACTTGCGTAGAAACAGATAAAAATATGGGAGCTAGCTTTGTGCCTTCAGGAGCAAGTACTGGATCAAGAGAAGCATTAGAATTAAGAGATTCTAATCCAGATTTTTTTAATGGCAAGAGCGTCCAAAAAGCAGTTAAAAATATTAAAGAAATCTTGTCTCCATTATTAATTGGGACAGATATATCTAATCAAAAAGAAATTGATGAATTAATGATTGATAAAGATGGAACCGAGTCAAAAAGTTCCATAGGTGCAAATGCAATACTTGGCGTATCCATGGCAGCAGCAAGAGCCGGGGCCAAATCAAAAGGTTTAGAATTATTTGAATATATTAGAAAAATTCATTCGCCATCAAATGAATTATTTTTACTTCCTAATCCTATGTTTAATGTTTTAAATGGAGGTTCTCACGCATTCAATTCAACAGACTTCCAAGAATTCATGGTAGTCCCTTCAGGTATCGATAATTACGAAGAGTCCTTACTATGTGGCTTTCAAATATATAATGCATTAAAAGAAATACTAGAAAAAGAAAAATTACCTACAACTCTAGGCGATGAAGGAGGATTCGCACCACCAGGGCTGACAAATACTGATCCTCTTGAGCTCCTAACCAAAGCAGCAGAAAAAACAAACTTTGAATTAGGAGAACAAGTGAAATTTGCACTTGATGTTGCAGCTAGTGAATTTTACTCAAAGAATAATTACGAATTGAAATCTGAGAACAAAACAGTGACTTCTGAGGGAATGATAAAAATTTACGAAGAATTATCAAAAAAATATCCTATATATAGCATTGAAGATGGATTATCAGAAGATGATTGGCCTGGATGGAAAAAAATGACCAGCAGAATTGGAGATAAATTACAGCTGGTTGGAGATGATCTTTATGTAACTCAAAAAAAGTACTTAAAAAAGGGGATAGATGAGAAATCAGGAAATTCAATACTTATCAAGCTTAATCAAGTAGGGACAGTTAGTGAAACTATAGAAACTATCAAGATTGCCCAAGATAACGAATTCGAAACAATCATAAGCCATAGATCAGGAGAAACTGAAGATACATTTATTGCTGATCTAGCAGTAGGAACAAATTCTACTCAAATTAAGTCTGGGGCCCCTGCTAGAGGAGAGAGAATTAACAAATATAATAGATTATTAATCATTGGTGATATCTTAAAAGGCAAAGGTTTAAATAATACTCATAAAACAAATTCTATAAGGTAATTAATATGAAAAAAATAAGGATTGGAATAAACGGATTTGGAAGAATTGGGAGGCAACTAACTAAACTAATTCTAAAAAGTGATACTACTGAATTAGTTGCTATTAATGATCTAGCAGATTCGAAAACATCTGCCCATCTCTTTAAATATGATACGAGTTATGGAGTTTTTAATGGTGATGTTAGCTACAATGACTCTGAAATAATAATTAATGGGAACACCATTAAAAAATTTACTGAACGAGATCCTGCTCAAATAAATTGGGCTAACCAAAAAGTTGATATTGTTGTAGAAAGTACTGGAATTTTTACTAAAAAGGCTCAAGCGGAAAAACATATTTCAGGAACAGTAAAAAAGGTTATCATTTCTGCCCCCGCAACAGATGAGGATATCACAATTGTTTTAGGTGTGAATGAAGAAAATTATAATCCCAATCTTCACAATATTATTTCCAATGCATCATGCACAACAAACTGCGTAGCACCGATGGTGAAAGTGCTTAATGAAAATTTTTCAATACAGCATGCCCTTATGTCTACCATTCATTCATTTACAAATGATCAGAGTGTACTTGATCAGCCTCACTCTGACCTAAGAAGATCAAGAACTGCCTCTGAAAATATTATTCCTACAACTACTGGAGCAGCAAAAGCAGTTGTGCAGGTTATACCAGAGATGAAAGGGAAGATAGACGGGATGGCTTATAGAGTTCCTACGGCATCAGTGTCTGTTACTGACCTTACAATTTCCTTGAACAAAAAAGCCACTTCAGATGAAATAAATTCTGTATTTGAATCTGCTTCAAAAAACGAACTTAAAGGTTTCCTAGAATATTCAGATTTACCTTTAGTTTCTCAAGATTTCAAAGGAAATCCCCATAGTGTAATTTTCGATTCTTTATCTACCATTCAAGTCGGAGATAATTTTTTCAAAATTGTTGGCTGGTACGATAATGAATGGGGCTATGCCAATAGAACTTTTAACTTAATTGAGTTAGTTTCATCTAAACTTTCTTAATTTGAGGTACAATGTAAATCTAATTAAACTAAACCTAAAAATTAACAATGGCAACATCAAGACAAAAAACTGATTTAGAAAATCTAGCAAATATTGAAGATATAAATAATTCCAAAGCTCCAGAGACTGGCAGTTGGAGGCTTAAAGGCGGGCTAGCCCAAATGTTAAAGGGTGGGGTAATAATGGATGTAGTAAATGCTGAAGAAGCAAAAATTGCCGAAGGATCTGGTGCAGTAGCAGTAATGGCTTTAGAAAGAGTTCCAGCGGACATCAGAAAAGATGGAGGGGTTGCAAGAATGTCTGATCCCAAGATGATAAAAGATATTATTAAATCGGTTTCTATTCCTGTTATGGCTAAATGTAGAATAGGTCATTTAGCTGAAGCTCAAATTTTACAAGAACTAGGCGTTGATTATGCGGATGAATCCGAAGTATTGACTCCTGCTGATAATAATTTTCATATTAATAAGTGGGATTTTGAAATGCCCTTTGTTTGCGGAGCAACAGATCTGGGAGAGGCCTTGCGAAGGATTGGTGAAGGGTCAGCTATGATCAGAACAAAAGGTGAAGCAGGAACTGGAGATGTAGTTCAAGCGGTTTATCACGCAAGAACTGTATTAAGTCAACTTAAAAGAGTCATTTCAATGTCTAACGAAGAATTAATGACTGAAGCAAAAAATCTTGGTGCTCCATATGAATTATTAATTGAAATTAAAAGATTAGGAAGGCTGCCGGTAGTAAACTTTGCTGCTGGAGGAATAGCTACACCTGCAGATGCAGCCCTTATGATGCAAATAGGCGTAGATGGAGTATTTGTTGGATCAGGTATTTTTAAATCAGGGGATGCAAAAAAAAGAGCAAAGGCAATTGTTGAGGCTACAACTCACTATGATAATCCAGACATATTGGCTAAAGTATCGGAAGACTTAGGAGAGCCAATGGTAGGTATAAATATTTCTTCTCTTCCATCTCAAGAAAGATTAGAAAATAGAGGAGTATAAATACTTTTGTGAGAATTGGTGTTTTAGCATTACAAGGTGATTTCCATGAACATCTGACTTGCTTCAAAAAATTAAATGTTGATGCTTTTGAAGTAAGGTCAAGATCAGATCTTGAATATATTCATGGTCTTGTGATACCAGGCGGAGAAAGCACCACTATATCTAAACTCCTTAAATCAACAAAACTTGATAAATCGTTAGTTGAAAAATCTTCTGAAGGAATGCCAATTTGGGGGACATGCGCAGGACTAATAATGATATCAAAAGATATAAAGGAAGGTGACCCCAAACCTCTAGGATTACTAGATATAACTACATCACGAAATTATTATGGAAGACAAATAGACAGTTTTGTTGAAAATATTCAATTCAATTCTGACGAAAATCTTTTTGAAGCGGTTTTTATTAGAGCTCCTGCAATTATTGAGCTTGGCCAAGACGTAAAAACAATTGCCAAATCTAGTAATGACATGCCAGTCGCGGTTAGACAAAATAATATCCTAGGGACTAGTTTTCATCCTGAATTAACAAGTGATTTGAGAATACACAAGTATTTTATAGAAATGATAGATATAATTGATTAACATAAATATGGTGCAGCACTCGATTAATAACATTGAATTTGATTCTGATAATGATTTAGATGAATTAGTATCTATACTGCCTATTAGAGTACAAGATTACATAAATACCCATAAAGATAAAGATCATCTTGTTGAAGTTATTTTGGACCTAGGTAAGCCCCCAGAAGTCAGGTTTCCAAATTCTCAAGAAACTATTGGTGAAG
>JAYZIQ010000047.1:0-10703 GCA_036165455.1 Chloroflexota bacterium
GAACCAAATTTTTTTATTTTTTCTAAAGCAACATTTAAGTCTGGATTATCAGTTATGATGGCCATCTTAGATCCAAACCTTCTAATTTTCCTAGTTAAAGAGCGTGTGTCTACAGAATGAATTCCAGGTATTTCATTTTCGGTTAAAAATTCATTCAGATCTTTATTATTTGAAAAATGAAAAGGATAATCACACAAATCCCTAACAACATAACTTTTTACTTGTACTTTGTTTGATTCACTAAAATTAATATCTATTCCGTAATTGCCAATCATTGGATAAGTTGAGACCAATATCTGACCCCTGTAACTAGGGTCAGTAAGCATTTCTTGATATCCAGTCATAGAAGTATTAAAAACCACCTCTCCAATTGATTCACTATCATGCCCGAAAGCATAACCTTGATATATAGATCTATCATCTAAAATTAAATATCTTTCTTTAATCATAATTACCTGATTTTACCTCCCCAGAATTGTATACTTCTTTCCCAGAAGAAAATGTCAAAATTGGCTTACCTCTTAAATTAACTAAATCTCCATTACCGTGCTTAAAAATATAATTCGAACTTTTTGATTCTATTTTCTGCGCTTCCAAGTTCCAATTATGATCTTCAATAATAAAGAAATCTGCCTGATATCCTTTCTCAATCAATCCAATATTTAAGCCTATATTCTGAAAAAATTTACCAGGATTGTAAGACATTTTTTCACATGCAATTTTATAACCTAGTCTCTCAGAGACTAGTCCAAAAGCATTCTCTAACCATGAAATTCCAGATTGGCATTCAATAAATTTTCCTATTTTCTCTTCTCTGGAATGCGGCGCATGATCAGTAGCAATTACATCAATTACTCCACTTTTTAGAGCTTTAAGGCAATACTGCATATCTTCTTCATCTCTTAAAGGAGGGTTTACTTTAAATGCAGGGTCTAAATTATTGGCCAATTCGTTTTCATTCAAAAAAATATGGTGAGGAGTAACTTCTGTGGTGACATTAATACCATCAGATTTAGCATTATTTATTTGATTAATAGCTTCTTTAGTAGATACATGCTGTATATGTATCCAGCCATTTGATTCTTTAGCTAGCTCCAAATCCCTTATTACAGCATTTAACTCCGCCTTAACAGGCCTGCCAATTTGATTATATTTCTTTGAAAGCTGTCCATGATTTATCGTTCCATTTTTATATTCAATACCTAAATCTTCACAATGTTCCATTATAGGAAATTTTCCATCAAGTTTTATAAGTCCCTGTTTTATAATTTCTCCATTTTGAACGAAGTCGCCATCATCAGAAAATCCAAAAATTATTGATTCGAAATTACTCAAGATTGCATCTATGTCTACTAAGCTGGATCCATCTCTTTTATTAGTTATTGAAGGAGCTAAATAAACTCTAATTTTTGAACTATTAATACTGCTTTCAATTTTTGCAATATTTAAAACTGAGTCTAGTGGAGGCAATGTATTAGGCATTACCACCACAGTAGTAAAACCTCCTTTTGCTGCTGCGTTAGAGCCAGTTTCAATGCTTTCCTTGTGGGTTTGGCCTGGCTCTCTAAAATGAGAATGAATATCTATTAATCCAGGGAATAACAGTCTTCCTCCAGCATCTATTTCATTTTCATAGTTAACTGAAGAATCGGAATTAATTATGTCTAAGATCTTGTCTTCTTCAATAATTATATCTTGCTTATAAGATTTAGGTCCTTTAATAGGATCAACAATCATACAGTTTCTAATTGTTATCATGATTTTACATCCAATAAAATCTTCATAAGCACAGCACATCTAACCCAAGTTCCATTTTTCACTTGCTCTAAAATAAGGGATTTCCTTGAGTCTTGGAGCCCTCTGTCAATTTCTATTCCTTCATTAACTGGGCCAGGGTGCATTAAATAATTGATATTAAATTCATTCATTATTTTTTCCGTTATCATGTACTTTTCAGAATATTCATTAAAATTTATTTTTGATTTTTTAATTCTTTCTTTTTGTATTCTCAAAGTCATTAATACGTCTACATCTTTTATCGCTTCAGAAAGATCTTCAAAATAAGAAATATTGCTTAAATCAGTAGGTTTAAAATATTCTGGCGCACAAATATTTATTTTTGATCCAAAGAAATTCAACCCTTCGATTAATGACCTTGCTACTCTACTATGTTCTATATCTCCCACAATAGATATTTTTAACTTTTCTATTGAAATCCCCTGTTCTTTTAATGTCATAAGATCAGCCAAGGCTTGGGTAGGATGAGATTTAGTTCCAGACCCAGCATTAATCACTGGAAAATTAAGAATATTTTCTGCAATATCAATATGGTGATTTTCATCGCTTCTTAGGACTAATGCGTCTGCAGGATATGAACTTATGGTTTTAATAGTATTTTCAAAAGTTTCCCCTTTAGTTATTGAAGAATGCATAGGAGAAATATCTATAACATTTGCTCCTAATATTGAGCATGCAAAATTAAAAGAAGTTTTGGTTCTAGTGCTAGGTTCCAGAAAAAGAAAAATTATATTCTTGTTTTTAAGAGGATTATCTAGATTAGCATTTGGAAATTCTCTTTTCAAAGAAGAGGCTAAATGCATTAATTCCTCAACTTGAATTTTATTTAATCGATCAATGTTTAATAAATTGTCCACTAAAATTATAAATTAGCATCTTTTCAGACATATAACAACATTATTTAAAAAATCATATCGCTCAATCTTTTACCCATTGCAGGACCAAGTTTAATTCCATTTCTTCCAGAGCCTGTTCCAATGTAAATGCCTTCAATCTCAGATGACTTTTTCAATATCGGCTGATTCTTATTTGAATATGGCCTAAAGCAGGCTGTTTGCTCTTTAATATTTAAATCAGAAAAACCAGAGAAGGTTGCTTTGAAAGAGCTTAAAATCTGATCTTCAGCTTCTTCTGTGATTCCTTCTTGAAAATCTACATGTTCTTCTGTAGTGCCAATCCAAATATAACCATCAATTTTTTTTGTAGCATAATCTCGGCCCCATGAAAATGAATTAGCAAATTCCTCATCTGTCTTTGCTTTTATCATTTGGCCTTTTAGTGGCTTTACGTCTACATCAATATGATCTTCTAGAATAACTCTAGTCCAAGGGCCAGACGTAAAAGCTATTCTATTAGAATTAATTATTTCTCCTTCAATATTCACTCCTTGAAATTTTGAATTCTTGATTATCATATTTTGCGCAGAAAAATCATAATTCATAAATTCTGTCCCTAAATTAATTGATGCCTCTTTAAGAGAATTAGTAAGGCTAAATGAATCAACTTCCATATAATCATTAAACACTAATGCGCCAAATTCCGCTGATCTTAATTTGGGTTCAATCTGTCTAATTTCTTGCTCATCCATAAATTCAAAATTTTTTGGATCATTATAATGACTTACTACATTCTCTAATCTTAATATTTCATCTTTGCTAGAAATAATGTGAAACAATTTTTTTGATGAATAAAAAGGATTTATATTAGATTCATTTAAAATATTATCCTTAAGATTCTTATGCAAAGAAAATGATTCTATGTGCAGATCTCTTATTTCCTGATCATCTCCTAAATAAGGAGCTAGGCCTCCCTGGGCTGTACCCGAAGAATTAAACCCTGAAAAGTTTTTCTCAATAATTAATACTTCTTTTTTTTTCTTTGCTGAATAATATGCTAAAGATGACCCAACTATTCCAGAGCCTATAATTATAAGATCGAACTCTTTCATTCTAATGGAATCTTTTAAATGAAATATATCCTGATTTTGGGGTATTTTTTCGCCTAGATAATCCTTGCTCTGAAGCAACTCCAATTACAGCCTCAGAAACATTCTTAACTACATTTCTATCAAACATGCTCGGCATAATAAAATCTTCACTAAGATTATTTTCGTTTATTACTGAAGAAATTGCTTTTGCTGCTTCAACTTTCATTTCATTGGTAATTTTTTCTGCTTTAGATTCTACTAGCCCTCTAAAAAAACCAGGATATGCAAGTGAGTTATTAACCTGATTAGGAAAGTCTGACCTGCCTGTCGCAACAATAGAAACATTACCTGGAACATCATGAGGCATAATTTCAGGATCTGGGTTGGATAAAGCAAAAACTATAGAGTCGTCGTTCATATTTTTTAATTGATCTCTAGTAACTAAATCTGGACCAGCTAGCCCTAAGAAAAAATCAGCGCCTTTTAGGCAATCTGTCAAGTCGCCTTCTTCATTATTGGGATTAAGATTTTCTTCAAGCCAATAAGAATGACTGAATTCATCTGCTCTTTTAAAAAGACCTTTGCTATTGAATCCAATAATATTCTTTATCCCGAAATCTTTTAAAATTTTTGCACATGCTGCTCCTGCTGCTCCTAATCCTAAAATAACTACCTTAAGATCTTCTTTCTTCTTGCCTAAAACTTTAAGAGAATTTATTAGAGCTGCCAAAACAACTATCGCAGTTCCATGCTGATCATCATGAAATACAGGTATATCTAATTCTTCTTGCAACAATCTTTCAATTTCAAAACATCTTGGGGCACTGATGTCTTCAAGGTGTATACCACCAAATCCTGGAGATATGGCTTTAACTATATTCACTATCTCCCCTACATCTTGAGTATCTAAACAAATAGGCCAAGAATCTACTCCTCCAAATTCTTTAAGAATAACTGCCTTGCCTTCCATAACAGGCAAAGCTGCTTCAGGCCCAATATCACCTAGCCCCAATACAGCAGATCCATCTGTAATAATTGCTATAGTGTGAGCTTTGCCAGTCAATGTCCATACAGAAGATTTATCTTCAAAAATTCTTTGAGAAACTTTACCAACACCTGGAGTATAAGCTCTAGACATTTGGTCCCTATTTTGAATTTTTTCTTTGCTTCTTAATTCAATTTTTCCTCCCAAGTGAAGAAGGAAAGTTTGATCAGATACGTTTACAATTTTTAAACCTTTGTATTCTCTAATAGCTGACACAATTTTTTCTTCATGCTCGGAATCTGATGCATTGATTGTTAAATCTCTAACAATGGTTTCTCCTTTTATAGATATAACATCTATTCCTGCCATATCCCCACCAACTTCACTCACCACTTTTAAAATTTCAGCAAGCATCCCTTTTTTGTTTTTATACTCGAGTCTTACAGTAATGCTATTAGCGCCACCAAGATTTCCGTTACTCATTTAAATTAATTACCTTATTGTTTGTATAATTGTTGGTATACTAACATTTTATAAATTTGATTTCAGTTTTTCTACTTAAATGACAGAAAAAAATAAAAGGTTTACCAAAGGAATAATCAAAAAAAGAGAAGATCTAACAAATGATCTATGGAAAATTTGGATAGAGCCTGAAGAGAAGTTTAATTTCGATCCAGGTCAATATTGCACAGTTGGATACAATAATTTAGAAAGACCTTACTCAATTGTGTCATCTCCAGATGAAGATTTAATAGAATTATTTGTTGAGTTAGTTCCTGAACCTCTAGGAAATTTAACTCCCTTATTGTACGAATTGAATATTGGATCCGAAATTACATTAAGGAAAAAACCAAAGGGTATTTTTAAATTCCAGTCTCAATTTAAAAATCACATAATGGTTTCTACTGTTACTGGGGTTGCTCCATTCGTAAGCATGATTAGGTCAATAGATTTTAAAAAAACAGATTATAATATTTGGATATTTGAAGGAGCTAGCTATATAGATGAATTTGGTTACCTTAATGAGTTAACATCAATTAGCCAAAAAAACGAAAAAGTAGAGTTTATCGCGACTTGCAGCAGACCTAATGACCCCAAAAATGTAAATTGGAAAGGCAAAACAGGCAGAGTAAATGAAATATTTCACTCAATTTACAATCTTGAAAAGGCGGATAAAGAAAATACCATTATATATGCATGTGGCCACCCAGATATGGTTACAGATGTTTCAGAAAAATACTCAAATAAATTTAATTTCATTGAAGAAAAATTCTGGAAACCTTAATTGATTTTTATTTTTCTAGAAAACTAACAAAAAATGAAATATAGTAATCTGAATAGATAAATTTATTCATTAAGGAGAAAAATTATGGGAGAGAAAATAGGTTTTGTTGGCCTAGGAATCATGGGTGCCCCTATGGCTAAGAACATGATTGATGCAGGATATGAAGTTTCAGCATATGACATAGTTGAAGCAAATTTAGATAAAGTTGTTAGTCAAGGTGCTTTTAAAGCTTGTTGCCCTAAAGAAGTTTCTGAGAAAAGTGACATAACGATAATAATGGTACAAAATTCACCGCAATCTGAAGCGGCTGTACTAGGCAAAGATGGTGCTCTTGAAGGAGCAGGTAGCGGGGACTTAATAATTGATATGAGTTCAATTTCTCCATTAGTGTCACAAAAAATATCAGGTGAATGTGAAGCAAAAGGGGTTAAATTTTTAGATGCTCCTGTATCTGGCGGTGAGCCAGGTGCAATAGAAGGCACATTAGCAATCATGACAGGTGGAGCATCTGTAGATTTTGAGAGGGCCAAGCCTATTTTTGATGTATTAGGAGCCTCTTCAGTACTATGTGGAGAGGTTGGAGCAGGGAATTTCACTAAGCTTGCAAACCAAATGATAGTTGGAGCAAATATTCATATACTTGCTGAAGCACTTACGCTCACTACCAAGGCAGGCCTAGATCCCGAAACCGTATTCAATGCAATTAAAGGTGGATTGGCAGGCAGTAATGTCATGAATACAAAAGCACCAATGATGTATGAAAGGAATTTTAATCCAGGATTTAGAATTGAATTGCATTTAAAAGATATCACCAATGCAATGGAAACAGCTAATGAGCTGCAACTACCTCTTCAGGTCACATCAAATCTACACCAAGTGTTAAAAGCATTGGTAATCGATGGTAACGGAAAAGATGATCATTCTGGAATATTAAAATTTGTTGAAAATCAATCAGGGGTGGAAGTAAAGAAATAAATGCTTGAAAGATTTCATGTGCCCGAAGAAGATGAGATACGGGTAAGCTCAGATAAACTAAGGAAAACCTCAGAACAAATATTTGTGAAATGCGGGATGAGTTTATCAAATTCTAAAATAGCTACAGATGTATTATTGTCTGCTGATATTAGAGGTGTTGACACTCATGGTGTTTCAAACATGCTTAGAAACTATGTACTTTATCTCTCAGAAGGCTCTGCAAAAGCTAACCCTAATTGGAAAATAGTAAGGGAAACTGAATCTTGTGCAACTATAGATTGCGATGAAGGTTTAGGTTTAGTTGTTGCTCCTCAAGCTATGGATATCGCAATTGAAAAAGCAAAAAAAACAGGTGTTGGGTTAGTATCTATGGGCAACGGAAGGCACTTAGGTATGGCTGGGTATCATGCAATGATGGCCCTAGAGCATGACATGATAGGAACTTGTATGACATCTTCAACTACCAATGTTGTACCTACTTATGCTGCTAAAGCAGGATTAGGAACAAATCCTATTGCTGTTGCTGCGCCTGCATTAAACAAGGCGCCTTTTGTTTTTGATGCAGCAACTAGCGCTATAGCCACTAATAAAGTTAGAGTTGCTCAAAGATTAGGAGTTCCGCTTGCAGCTGGCTGGATAACTGATGAAAAAGGTAATCCAATAATGGAGGAAACTCCTCTTGATATTAAAGAAGACCCTGACAAAGTTAATAATCTTCTTCAGACACCGGTTGGGGCAACTCGAGAATTAGGATCTCATAAAGGTTATTCTCTGGGGATGGTGGTTGATATATTAGGATCAATATTAAATGGGAGTCTCGCGGGTCCTTTAAGGACAATGAAGCAACATCAAAATCACTTTGTTGCTGCATATTCAATTGAAGCATTTACAAGTGTTCAGAAATTTAAAGAAATGATGGATGAATATTTACAGGCATTAGAAGATCTTCCTCCAGTGGAGGGGCAAGAAAGAGTTTTATATGCAGGATTGATGGAATATGAAACAGAAACAGAGAGAAAAAATATTGGAATTCCTCTTCATCCTGAAGTAATAAATTGGTTTAAAAATATTTGTTCTGAGTTAGAACTTGATTTTGATATGACTGAAAATGGAGGCAACAACTGATGTTAGAAAGATTCCATGTCCCAGATCAGGAAATTATTTTAATTCCAGAAGAAAACTTAAGAAATGTTACGGAGCAAATATTCCAGAGTCAAGGTATGCCTGAAAAGGATTGCAAGTTAGCAACTGATGCTCTTATTTCTTCAGATCTTAGAGGAGTAGAAACTCATGGGGTATCCAATATGGTTAGAGCATATTTAGGGGCATTTAAATCAAAAAATATAAATCCTAAGCCTAATTGGAAAATTGTAAAAGAAACACCTTCATGCATAACAGTAGATTCTGATGCAGGGCTAGGAATAGTGGTAGCTCCTCAGGCAATGGAGATAGCTGTAGAAAAAGCAAAAAAAACAGGTGTTGGGTTAGTAACTCTTGGAAATGGAAGACATATAGGAATGCTTGCATATCACGCAATGATAGCCTTGAAGCATGACATGATAGGGACTTGTATGGCGGCTTGCTCACCCAGGATGGTTCCGACTTTTTCTTCTAAAAAAGCAATAGGAACAAATCCTATAGCTTATGCAGCTCCTGCAGACAAGCTTCCTCCTTTTGTTTTTGATGCAGCAATGACCTCTGTTGCTGGCAATAAAATAGTATTAGCCTCTAGATTAGGGGTTCCGTTAGAGCCTGGATGGATTGCTGATGATAATGGAAATCCAATTATGGAGAAGGTAAATATGAAAGATTTAGACCAGTATGAAGATGAATCTAAAAACTTAGAAGAAAGGTATGCTTCTGGATATATCTCAAGTTCTGTTGATCTGCTTCCTTTTGGAGGAACTAGAGAGATGGGGTCTCATAAATCATACTCGATGGCAATGGTAGTTGATGTTCTTGCAGGCATACTTAATGGATCAAAAACTGCCCCTACAGGAGAACATACAGGGCAAGGTCACTTTTTAGCTGCATATTCAATAGATGCATTTATAGATACAAAAGAATTTAAAGAACTCATGGATAGGTACCTGCAAAGCCTTCTAGATCTACCTTCAAATTCAGAAGGAAAAGAAGTAGTTTATGCTGGATATATTGAAGCCAAAGAACAAGAAAAAAGGGGCAAAGAAGGCATTCCTCTGCACCCTGAAGTAGTTGAATGGTACAAAAAAACATCAAGTGAATTAAAAATTGATCAACTAATATGAGAAATTTTAAAATTACTTTTTTACCTTCAACAAAAGATAATTTTTCATATGATGAACTTTTAGAGAGCTGGGCAAAGAAACTATCTGACTCAGAACCTTACCTAGAAGTAGCAATACCCAGAAGCAAAGAAGATGCCAAAAGAGAATTGATTAATTCTGAAGCTGTTTACGGCGTACTTACTGAAGAACTATTTCCGTATGCTGAAAAAATAGAATGGCTACAAGCCCCTCAAGCTGCCCCTCCTGCTGATTTTTATTTTGATGATCTTGCAGATCACTCTTTAATTGCTACCAACTTTAAAGGTATATTTAACGATCATATTTCCAGTCATATATTGGCTATGATTTTATCTTTTTCAAGAAGTCTACACACATACATTAGGCAACAATACGAAAAAAACTGGAATCCGCTAGAACTGCCATTAGGATCTACTAGATATTTACCTGAATCTACAATACTTATAATTGGCATTGGAGGAATCGGAGAAGAAACTGCATATTACTGCTCCACACTAGGCATGAAAGTTATTGGAATTGATTCAAAAAGGCATGAAAAGCCTTCATTTATTCATGAGATGGAAAAGCCTAATCAATTATTAAATAAAGCAAAAGAAGCTGATTTTGTTGTAAGCACTGTTCCTCACACACCTGAAACCGAAGGACAATTCAATTTAAATTTCTTTAAATCCATGAAAAAGAGTGCTTTTTTTATCAATATAGGGAGGGGCATGACTACTGTACTAGATGATCTTTTATTAGCCCTAAATCAAGAAGAAATAAGTGGTGCTGGACTTGATGTATATGAAACAGAACCTCTTCCAAAATCTCATAAGCTATGGGATAACCCAAAAGTAATTCTTACTCCACATGTTGCCGCACATGACGTGCCTTATCTTGATGAGAGAAGGTTTGAAATAATAGAAAAAAATTGTCGACTATTTTCAAAAGGAAAAGAACTTTTTAACATAGTAGATAAGAAACTATGGTTTTAAATCGTAAACATTTTACTGCAACAGCTTTTGTATTACATCCTAACCAAGATGAAGTTTTATTGCACTGGCATAAAAAAGTCATGGAATGGCTGCCTCCAGGTGGGCACATTGAAAAAAACGAATCTCCAGAAGAAGCAGTTGTTAGGGAGGTATACGAAGAAAGCGGTTTATCAATCAAATTATTTTCAAATAAATCAATATTTGAAAATATCGGAGAAGTAAAAGAGCTTGAAAAACCTGAATCTCTACTACTAGAACCTATTGATGACCCTAAAGAAGGTAAACACTTCCATATAGATATGATATATTTTGCAGAAGCGATCAATCCTGAAAGATTAAAGTCTGGATGGATATGGGTTAATGAGCAGGACTTAATAGAAAAAAAGGGATTAGAATTGAGTGAGGGAAATTATAAGCACCCTCCAGAAGATGTGATTGTTCTAGCTATTAACTGCATTAATAAAAGGAGAAAAAA
>JAYZIQ010000048.1:0-11585 GCA_036165455.1 Chloroflexota bacterium
TATATTAATACTTATAATACCTTCCTTGGCTGTTACTGTAAGAAGGTTGCATGATGTGAATAAGAGTGCCTTATGGCTTATTGGATTTGGCCCTTTTGTGCTTATAGCTTACATGGCAGTTTTTTTGTTATCTTTAATTGCTCCAGGTGATCAAACTTCAGCCCAAATGGGTATCTTTCAAATTTTCTTAATTCTGACATATATATTTGGTATATTTGCAACCGCATTGTGGTATTGTTTTCCAATATTCATTTTTTTAACTCAGCTAGGTGATGAAGGCGAGAATCGTTTTGGACCAAACAAATGAATAATTTAAAAGATTACAAAATAAATAGATTAAAAAATTAGGAGAAAGTAAAAATGAAAAAAATGTATAAACATATTTCAGTAACTTTATTGCTTTTATTAATTATAGGTTGCTCATCTGAAGGAAGTAGTGATGCCAGTGGCACTTTAGAAGTCGGTAAGACTGTAGCCAGCGATGTTATCTATAGCCTTGATGATTTTACTGGATCTCCAGTTAAGTTTAAGAAATTAAAGGAATATTCTGTTGAAGAATTAACTTATGCAAAAAGTGTATTTTATGGATTCAGGAAGTTTGAAGAACCAGTAGATTATGAGATTAGATTTTTTGATTCTCATTCAGATGCAATAAATGGAGAGGCTTTAGTTAGAGAGAGGGCAGGCACAAAAGAAGAGATAAAACTTGATAAAGATGAGGCTGTTTTCACCGAAGGCTTAAAAGATGTGAGGCATTGTTTTGGGGAATCTCAAGGAGAAGGAGGAGTTGCAGGTGGTGGAGCTGGTATTGGAGGTCATTGTATAAATTCTAAATATAGAAATTATGTAATTCAAGGGAATTTTATATTACTTTGCCAGGGGATGGATCTTGGCGCTTCTATGAGAAACTGTGATAATTTATTGTCTCTTTTAGAGAAATAAAGCCAAAACTCTTGCTGAAATCTTTTTTACGTGGATAATTAGGTTAGGAGAGTTTAAATAAAGCGTCCTTTTAAACCTAAATTAGCGGAGGTCACATATGCATCCATTTAATTATTATGCTCCAGAGACAGTTGAAGAAGCTATTGAAATACTAAGTAAGTATGGAGATAGGGCTAGGTGTCTTGCAGGAGGAACTGATGTCCTTGTTCAAGCCCGAGGAGAAAAATTTGAACTTGATGCCATCGTTGATATAAAGAAGATTCCACAACTTACTAAACTAGAATGGACTGATTCTTATTTGATTGTTGGAGCAGCCACTCCATGTCATATATTGTATGAAGATTCTAAAGTTTGCGAAGTTTTTCCTGGAATAGTTGATTCAGCTTTTCTAATAGGGGGTATTCAAATCCAATCAAGGGCTAGTTTGGGAGGAAATTTATGCAATGCTTCTCCAAGCGCTGATGCAATTTGCTCTTTAATTGTCCATGAAGTGATCTGTGAAATTGCTGGGCCTAAAGGAGTAAGAGAAATTCCAGTTGAAGATATGTGCACGGGGCCTGGCAAGAATGCATTAACAGAAGGTGAATTTTTAGTTTCTTTAAAGATTCCCTTAAAAAAAGGTGAATTTTCTGCTTCTTACGAAAGATTTATTCCTAGGAATGAGATGGATATAGCAGTTGCCGCAGTTGCCTCTTCTGTTGAATTAAGTGACGGAAAAGTATCATCTTGCAGGGTTGCTTTAGCTGCTGTAGGACCAACGCCAATATTTGCAAAAGAAGCTTCAGAATTATTAGTTGGCAAAGAACCAACACATGAAAATATAAAAAAAGTTTCTGAAAAAGCCAAAGATATTGCCAGTCCTATTGCTGACATGAGAGGGACAGTTGAGCATAGAAAAGATTTAATTAAAGTTCTTACTAGAAGAACTATAGAAAAAGCACTAGAAAGAGCAGGAGGATAAAATGGCTGAAAATAAGGTAAAAAAAGTTGCAGTAAATACAACCATAAATGGTGAAGAGATGGATATACTTGTAGATCCATATGTGAGCCTTTTAGAGACATTAAGAGAAGTAGTTGGAATAACAGGAACTAAAGAGGGATGCAATGATGGGAACTGCGGGGCTTGTACTGTGAACCTAGATGGAAGAATTGTAGATTCTTGTCTTGTTTTAGGTGTAGAAGTAGAAGGTAAAAATATAGAAACAGTTGAAGGTATGGCAAATCCTGATGGGCTTCATCCACTTCAGCAAGCATTCTTAGAAGAGGCTGCTTTGCAGTGTGGAATTTGTACTCCAGGTTTTCTTGTTTCAGCTAAAGCCCTTCTAGATAACGAGCCTGACCCTTCTGAAGAGAGGATAAGGCACTGGTTAGCAGGTAATTTATGTAGATGTACTGGTTATGACAAAATTGTAAAAGCAGTAACTAAGGCTTCAAAAGAATCAAAATAAAGAAAGAGGCAAGAAATGGTATCAACTCCAGAAAATAAAAATTATAAAGTAATTGGGACAAGACCTATTAGACATGATGGTTATGACAAAGTTACTGGTAGAGCTCAGTACGGTGCAGATATTAAATTGCCTGGCATGTTAACAGGAGCAGTTGCTAGAAGCCCTTATGCGCATGCAAAAATTAAGTCTATAGACACTTCTGAAGCTGAAAAGATGGATGGAGTTTTTGCAGTTATGACTGCGAAAGATTTACCAAGGCTGGGCGATGTAGTTCGAGGAAACTCTGAAGAGTCTGGTTCAGAAAAACATTTAAGTGAAAACGTTATGGCTTTTGATAAAGTACTTTACAAAGGTCATGTGGTAGCAGCAGTTGCCGCAAAAGATCAAAATACTGCATTTGAAGCAGTAAAAAAAATAAAAGTAGATTACGAAGTATTGAAACCTGTAATTGATGTTGATCAAGCAATGGCAAAAGATGCTTCAATTCTTCATGAGGACTACTCTGGTGATCATTTAGGAAAGAAAGTTAAAAATACCAATATCGCTGCTCATGTAAGACATGAAAACGGAGATATCGATAATGGCTTCGAAAAATCTGATTTAGTAGTTGAAAAAGAAGTAGATATGCAGACTGTTCATCAAGGATATCTAGAGCCTCATAGCGGGACAGCAGTTTGGGATGAAGAAGATAGAGTTAAAGTTTGGACTAGCACTCAAGGATCATTTGCAGTTCGGGACAGTGTATCTAAAGTTCTAGATTTAGATGTATCTAGAGTTAAAGTTACCCCTATGGAAATAGGAGGAGGGTTTGGCGGAAAAATTCCTATCTACTTGGAGCCTATTTCAGCTGTTTTATCCAAAAAAACCAGAAGGCCGGTAAAAACATTGATGAGCAGGACAGATGTATTTGACGCAACTGGCCCTGGCCCTGGAGGTAAAGTTAAAGTAAAAATTGGAATTGATTCAGAGGGAAAAATTTTAGCAGCTTATGCTGATATAAGGCTTGAAGCAGGAGCTTACCCTGAAGCTTTCATTGAGGCTGCAGCAAAGTGTGTGTTTTCTTGTTATGATGTTCCATCAATGAAAATCGATGCATATGATGTTGTAGTAAATAAGCCGAGCTCGGCTCCTTATAGGGCACCAGCTTCACCTCAAGTTGCATTTGCTACCGAGACTGTTGTTGATGAAATTTGTAATATCAAAGGTTATGATCCGATTGATTTTAGACTTAAGAATGTTGCAGAGAAAGGCACTAGAACAGCCTTAGGCCCGAAGTACAGAACTATTGGTTTAAAAGAATGCCTAGAGGCCGCAAAAGATTCTGATCATTGGAAATCAAATTTGGACTCAAATCCTAAGCCAGGCAAAAAAAGAGGTAGAGGTATAGCAAGCGGATATTGGTTTAATATAGGCTTTAAGTCTTCAGTTAACCTTTCACTAAATCCAGATGGAAAGGTAGCGCTTATTGAAGGCTCAACTGATATTGGAGGATCAAGAGCTTCTATTGCTATGCAGGCAGCAGAAGTTTTGGGAATTCCTGCGGAAGATGTAAGACCTTCAGTTGTAGACACAGACAGCATAGGAATTACTGATGTGACAGGAGGAAGCCGTACAACTTATGCTACAGGATATGCTGCATACAATGCTGCTCATAAATTAATAGAACAGATTATTGAAAAGTCTGCATTGAAATGGGATATTAACAAAGATCAAATTGAATATTCTGATGGAGTAGTAAAATCAAAAGCTGACTCGGAGCTAAAGATGACTCTAAAGGAAATCGCTGATGATCCTCCTGGAGGACCTATAGTTTCATCAGCATCAGTTGACTTAGAAGAAGCAGGTGGTGGTTTCGCAGTACATATTGCTGATTTAGAAATTGATGAAGAAACAGGCAAGACCGATATTGTAAATTATACTGCTATTCAAGATGTCGGAAAGGCAATTCATCCATCCTATGTTGAAGGTCAAATGCAAGGTGGAGCTGCTCAAGGAATAGGCTGGGCCTTAAATGAGGAATACTTTATGAGTGATGACGGGATAATGCTTAATTCAAGCTATTTAGATTATAGGATGCCTACATCTCTGGATCTCCCAATGATAAATACTATTATGGTTGAAGTTCCAAGCGAGGAACATCCTTATGGAGTTAGAGGAGTGGGAGAACCTCCTATTGTTCCGCCAGTTCCAGCTATTGGTAATGCAATTAATAATGCTTTAGGATTGAGGCTACTTAGCACTCCGATGAAGCCTTCTAGAATTACAGAGGCTCTAAAAAGAAAAAAATAATTTTCTAATGATAAAAATCTTTCTTCCTTATAAGATAAGAGAAAATCTTGACGTGCCTACAGAGATAGAAGCTTATGGTTCTAATCTAAGGAACCTTATTGATCACATAGAAGATATGTATCCAGGCGTTAAGGAATATTTAGTTGATGAAGGGAAATTAAGACCAGGTATGTCTGCAGTAATTGATGGAAAAACAACAAGATTAGGGTTAATTCATAAATTAGATAATGTGGCTGAAATACATTTTCTTCCTTCTATAGCTGGCGGAAGCAAATGAGTAATAATAAGCAGTTTCCTGACCTAAACTCTAAACCCAATTTTTCTGAAATCGAAAAAGAGATACTAAGTTTTTGGGGCAAAGATAAAACTTTTGATAAAACGCTTAATAAAGGACAAGCTTCAGAATTTGTTTTTTATGATGGCCCTCCATTTGCTAACGGATTACCTCATTATGGACACCTTTTAACTGGCTTTGTGAAAGATATAATTCCTAGATTCCAGACTATGCTTGGCAATAAAGTTGACCGTAGATTTGGCTGGGATTGCCATGGTCTGCCTGCAGAGATGGAATCGGAAAAAGAATTAGGAGTCTCGGGAAGAGCAGAAATAATTAAGTTCGGAGTAGAAAATTTTAATGATCATTGCCAGAAATCTGTTATGAAATATACCCAGGAATGGGAGAAGTCAGTAAATAGACAGGCAAGGTGGGTAGATTTCAAAAATGATTACAAAACTATGGATATCTCATATATGGAGTCAGTAATATGGGCCTTCAAAGAATTATGGAAAAAAGGTTTGATTTATGAGAAAGATAGAGTGATGCCATATTCTTGGAAAGCTGAAACTCCTATATCAAATTTTGAGACAAGACTTGATAATTCTTATAGAGAGAGAGAAGACCCTGCGGTTACAGTTAGGTTTAATTTAGATGAAGAAACAAAATTTCCTAGCACAAGTATTCTTATATGGACTACTACTCCTTGGACATTGCCTTCAAATTTAGCAGTTGCTGTAAATAGCGAACTAGATTATGTGCTTATTAATAATGGATCTGAGAAATTAATTATAGGAGAATTTGCGTTATCAAAATATGATAACGAATTATCTGATTATAAAGTTGAAGAAAAAATAAAAGGATCTAATTTAGTAGGACTAAAATACTGTCCAGTATTTAATTATTTTGAAAACCAGGCTAATGCATTTAGAGTGCTTTCTGCAGAATTTGTAAATACAGAAGAAGGAACTGGAATAGTTCATATGGCACCTGGATTTGGTGAAGATGATCAAGCTATTTGTGAAGAGAATAATATAAAAACCGTTTGCCCAGTTGATTCTAGAGGCCAATTTACATCTGAAATTTTTGACTATTCAGGTCAACTTGTTTTTGATGCAAATCCAGAAATTATTAAAAAATTGAAATTAGATGGGTATTTAATAAAACGAGAAAATTATAAACATAATTATCCTCATAGCTGGCGAACAGATGAGCCTTTAATTTATAAAACTCTTAATTCTTGGTACGTAGAAGTATCAAAATTTAGAGACAGTATGGTTTCGAATAATCAAAAAATTAATTGGATACCTGACCATATAAAAGATGGAGCATTTGGCAACTGGCTTGCTGGAGCAAGAGATTGGTCTATAAGCAGAAACAGATTTTGGGGAACTCCTATCCCTGTATGGAAAAGCGATGATCCAAATTATCCAAGAATTGATGTCTATGGGAGCCTTGATGAGATTGAATCAGATTTTGGAGTTAGGCCAGATAATTTGCATCGTCCATATATTGATGAATTAACTAGGCCTAATCCTGACGATCCAACCGGGAAAAGTACTATGCGAAGAGTTGAAGAAGTATTTGATTGCTGGTTTGAATCTGGATCAATGCCATTTGCTCAAGTACATTATCCTTTCGAAAATAAAGAATGGTTTGAATCTCATTTTCCTGCAGATTTTATTGTTGAATATATAGCACAGACCAGAGGTTGGTTTTATACTCTAATGGTATTATCTACTGCTCTATTTGATAAACCTCCTTTTTTAAATGCGATTGGGCATGGTGTAGTTGTTGATGAAAAAGGTTTAAAATTATCCAAGAGATTAAATAATTATCCTGAACCAGAAGAAGTTTGGAAAAACTTTGGGGCAGATGCTCTTAGATGGTTTTTGGTTTCATCTCCGATACTTAGAGGCCAGAATTTAATGATGGATAGCACTGGCTCTGGAATAGACTCTTCTTTAAGGCAAGTAATTGTTCCTTTGTGGAATTCAGTATACTTTTTTAATCTTTATTGTAATTTAGAGAAATATAAACCTGATTTAATCAATAAGGCAAATTTACCTATTGATAAATATATTCTTTCTAAATCCAAAAAAGCCTCATTGGACGTAAAAGAATTTTTAAATAATTATGACATTACAGGTGCTTGCACAATTGTTTCTGAGTTCATTGATACATTAAATAATTGGTATATAAGAAGATCTCGTAATAGATTTTGGGCAAAAGCTGACACTTCATCAGCAACTGATGCTTATGACACTTTATATACAGTGCTTAATATTCTATTGAAAATCATTGCACCATTATCTCCACTTATCTCAGAAAAATTATTTATGAATTTAAATGAAGGCAAGTCAGTTCATTTAGAAAATTGGCCAGATGTTTCTGAAATAGAATCAAATGATCAATTGATAGAAGAAATGGACATTATTAGGAAAGTAGTTTCGACTTCACTATCTATAAGAAAGATAAATAAGATAAGAGTTAGGCAGCCTTTAAATTCACTGTTGATTCAATCTGACAAAGGTCAATGGGTAAAAGAATATTTTGAGTTAATAAAAGAAGAGGTAAATGTAAAAAATATAAATATTGAAAATGTAAAAAGCAATGAAAATTCTGTTCAATTAAAGATCAATCCTAGATTACTTGGACCAAGAATTGGAAAAAAGGTTCAGGAATGTATCCAATTGGCAAAAGAAGGGAAATGGAAAGAAGAAAATGGCGTAGTAGTTATTGGGGATTTTGAGCTTAAACAAGGTGAATATGATATTGAAACAATTACTAATGATGACCCTAGTACTCAGTCTATAGAAGGTACTGATTTCATTGTTGAAATGGATCTTTCTATAGACGAGAAACTAAAGAAAGAAGGTATAGCGAGAGACTTAGTAAGGGCTGTGCAAAATACAAGACGAGAAAAAGAACTTGATGTCTCTGATTTTATAAAAATTAAGATATTTGGAGATAAAGATCTAGTTGATTCTGTAATTCAGAATTTAGAGTTTGTTAAAAATCAAATTCTAGCTAAAGAAGTTATATTTGAAGGCGAAGACAGTGAATTTGATTTTAAAGAAAAACTAAATGGAGTTGAGGTTGGATTCAAATTAATTAGATTAAATTAGTTATTATTTAAAGCTCTATCTAGCATTAATGATATTTCTAATTCTTCTTCTCCTCTAATTATATTTAGTTTTATAGTATCTCCGGGTTTAAAATTGTATGTCCAACTCATGTATTCGCCATAACTTCTCACAGGCTTATTTTCTATTGAAATAATTATATCTCCCGGCAATAATCCTGATTTTGATGCTGGACTATCTTTAGTTATTTCTAGTATTGCAACGCCTTTAAAATTTTCATCTAGCTCACATAAGTTATACCCTACTTCGCATAATGTGCTAATAAAATTAGGATCTAGGGTTCTCCCTTCAATCCCATCTATAGGTATTTGAACTTCTCCAAATTCTAATAAGTCGTTAATATATCTAAGTACCAGATCTGAACTTATAGCAAACCCTATACCTTCAGCACCTCTCATAATAGTGCTGTTTATTCCTACCAATTTTCCTGAAAGGTTAACAAGTGGCCCTCCTGAATTTCCATTGTTAATAGCTGCATCTGTCTGGATCATGTCTGTTAATGTTCTATCGTCTTCAGTTTCTATTACTCGCTCTTTTGCGCTAACAATTCCTGCAGTAACAGTTGGTGTTCCAGCCAACCCAAAAGCATTTCCTAAAGCAATGACCCAATCACCAACCTTTAATTCTTTAGAGCTAGTAAATTCTATAGGCATTAAATTTTGCTCAGTTTCAATTTTTATTAAAGCAATGTCACTATAAGGAACTCTCCCAATAATCTCAGCCTGATATATCGACTCATCATTTAAAATAACTGAAATTTCTCTCGCATCTTTAATTACATGATCATTTGTAACAATATATCCATCTTTAGAGATTATTACACCGCTTCCATCAGCAGACCTTATTCTTGGTATAAAAAATCTGTCTAAAGCTACTGTTGAAATATTTATAGCTACTACAGATGGAGAAACATATTCAATAGTTTCACTTAAACTTGGAAGGTATGTTTCATTTTTTGGAGTATTTTCATCTTTTTCTTTGGCTGTATTTGAAGCGCAGGAAATTAACAATAAAAACAATAAGATTATTAGGAAAAAGTTTTTAAAAATATTATTCACAGCTTTATTTTATCATAATAGAATTACGAATATTTAAGGAAAATCATATAATATTGTAATGCCTTCAAAATCATCAAAATCAACGAGTATTAGGCCAAGAGATGATAACTTAAAGCCTATTACTGTAAAAAGCCAAGTTAGGAGTGCTTCTAAGAGAGGTGCATCATCGCCATTAATTGTTGTTTATGGATTTTTTGCTTTAATTTTACTAGGAGCAATTTTGTTGTTTCTTCCTTTTTCACACAATCAAGAACCTGTCTCATTCATTGATGCTTTATTTACTGCAACATCTGCAACTACAGTTACTGGTTTAATTGTTTTAGATACTTCAACTACTTGGACTCTATTTGGACAAATTGTTTTGGCTTTCCTAATTGTAATAGGAGGGATTGGATTTATGACAGGGGCTGCATTTTTCCTATTGGCAGCAGGGCAATCTCTTGGACTTAGAAGAAGTGTTCAGATTGGAGAAGGTCTTGGCGCAGACAACTTAGGCTCTGTTGGAAATTTGGTTTGGAAAGTTGTTTTATCCTCTCTATCATTTCAAGTTATTGGGACTTTCATATTTTTTATTTTATTTTCTTATTCTTATGGATTTGATAGTACTATAGAAAATGCTTGGTATTCGATATTTCATTCTATTTCTTCTTTTAATAATGCAGGCTTCACAATTTTTAATTCTGGTAATAACCTTGAGCCATTTTCCAGAGGAATAGTTAATAATGCTATTTTATTAATAACTGCTCTAATGTTCTTTCTGGGAGGAATTGGATATTTTGTTATGAACGATTTAATACATCACAGAAGAATATTAGGGAGCAAAGGCTTGAGAAGGTTTAGAGTACTGCTTAGTTTAGAAACCAAGATGATATTAGTGGGCTCCTTAGTGCTTTCAATTACTGGAGCTATTTTAGTTTTTTTATTTGAATTTTCTAATCCTAACACCTTGGGCTCTATGACATTAAGTGAAAAGGTTATTAATAGTATTTTTACTTCTATGTCTACAAGAACAGCCGGCTTTAATTCATTTAATATGACTCAAACATATGATTATACAAATTTGGTATGCGTATTTTTAATGTTCATTGGAGGAGGCCCCGCCTCAACAGCCGGAGGTATAAAAATTACTACTTTTGTGTTGGCGGTATTAATGATATTTAGTCATGCAAGAGGAAATAATAATATTTCATTTTTTGGAAGAGAAGTTCCTTATGATATTGGGGTAAGAGCTATGGTTATATTGATTTTAAGTATATTTATAATTGGTGTTATGATTCTAGGTACCTTGATTATTGAGCACTCTTATGCAGATAAAAATCATTATGTTATGCATTTAGTGTTTGATACTATTTCAGCTTTTAGTACTAATGGGATGTCGACAGGAATCAGCCAAGAAATTAGTGATATTACAAAGATTTTATACTCATTTACAATGTTTATTGGGAGATTAGGTCCCATGACATTTGCATTGTTATTGGCCGGATCACAAAAACCTGTTGAGTATAGATTTTTTCAAGAGAAGGTTAGAATAGGGTAAAAAGGGGGATTAATTGAAAATAACTCAAGTAGCTGTAATAGGTTTAGGTAGGTTTGGAACTACTGTGGCTACCACTTTGTACCAGATGGGGCATGATGTCCTAGCAATTGATATAGACTCTGTTAAAGTTCAAGAACTTGCTGGCCAAGTAACTTATGCAGTTGCAGCTGATGCTACAGATGAATCAAGTTTAAAAGAATTAGGTATAGAGAAATTTGAATATGCTGTTGTTGCAATTGGATCAAACACAGAAGCAAGTATTATGGTGAGTGTTTTGCTTAAATCCTTAAGCATTGGGGTAGTAGTTGCAAGAGCTGTTACAAAGCTTCAAGGCGAGACGCTTGATAGGATTGAAGTCGATAAAGTAGTTTATCCGGAAACTGATATGGGAAGAATGCTAGCTCATGACCTTTTCCTTCCAGGAATTGAGCAGTACATGGAATTAACTTCAACTTATGGAATAAGTAAAATAAAAGTCCCTACAAGATTTATAAGTCAAACTTTAAAAAATAGTAATTTTAATAATTTAAGGGATCGATATGGAGTTGCATTAATAGCTATACAGAGAGGAGAGGATATAATTTTGAATCCAGATGAGAATCAAACACTTACATCGAAAGATATACTTATAATTGCAGGTCCTGACGAAAAGATTTCAGATATTGTTAATCCTTCGAGCATTGAATCAGAAAATTAATTATTATGGATAGAATTTTATTAATATTAGATAAATTAGATGCAAATAATAAACATATGCTAGAAGACCTTAAGCCATTAATTAAGGCTAAAGGAGCAGAAATTTTTTATTCATTTTTTATTGAAATTCCATTTCAGTACCCAATTGATACTGAAGATAAATATTTCAAAAAAAATTTTGATTTATCAGAACAG
>JAYZIQ010000049.1:0-20243 GCA_036165455.1 Chloroflexota bacterium
CGTTTAATCTTAAAGATTTATGGGATAGAAGTTAATTGTTTGATGTTGTAATAAAAGATGGCGAAGTTTATTCAGGAGACGAATCACCTAAAAAATTAAATATTGGTATTAAAAAAGACAGAATTGAATACATTGGAAAAGATAATATTTCTGGTCATAAAATTATAAATGCCAAAGGATATATAGTCACTCCAGGTTTTATAGATGTGCATACTCATAGCGACTTATCTTTCAATATAGACCCAGATGCTGACAGCAAATTAATCCAAGGCGTTACATTTGAGTTAATGGGTAATTGTGGTATGAGTTTTTGTGCCCCATTATCACCAAATACAAAACCTCAGCTTCAAGACAGAATGGACAGGCAAGGGATTGATATAGAGATAAAATGGAATGACTTTAATGGGTGGCTAGATGAAATATCTAATAATACTCCTTCCATAAATGTAGCAGCTCAAATTGGTCACGGGAGTCTTAGAGCTTATGTAATGGGCATGGAAGCTCGAAGTCCTTCGCCCGAAGAAATAATTCAAATGCAAGAAGAAATAAGAAGGTCTATAGATCAAGGCGTTTTGGGTTTCTCGACTGGGCTTTGGTATGCTCCAGGATCATATTCTCATACTGAAGAAATTGTACAGCTTGCAAAAGTTGCTGCTGAAAACAACCTCCTTTATTCGAGTCACATTAGATCTGAAAGTGATGATGCGTGTGGATTATTTCCTGCTCATGCAGAAGCAATAGAAATAGCCCGAAGAACAAATGCAAGAGTTCAAATAAGTCACGTGAAATCTGTTGGTCCAAAATTTTGGGGGAGAGGAATTGAATTAATTGAAGGAATAGAGCGAGCAAGGGAGGAAGGTCTTGATGTGGCAGGAGATCAATATCCATATTATTGGTCAAGCACTCCAATAAGCGGATGTATGTTCCCGAGGTGGAGCCTAGAAGGAGGAAGAGAGAGAACTTTAGTTAGGTTAAAAGATGCAGATATAAGAGAAAATATAAAAAATGAGACCACTAATTTTATAAATCGTTTTCACGGGGCGGAAGGTTGTGTATTAGCAGACTACCCAATCCAATCTTCATTAGAAGGTCTAAATTTAGTTGAAATTTCAAAAGAATTTAAAACAACTCCAGAAGAAGCAGTAATGAGATTATATGAAAAATCAGAAGGCTCTTTTGTTCTTCACTCTATGGAAGAAGAAGATGTAAATGAAATAGCAAAGTATAGGAATATTTGTGTTGCTTCTGATGGAAATTCTTTAAGAGATACTGGCCCCCTATCTTCCGGCAAACCTCACCCTAGAAGCTATGCTACTAATTCAAGATATCTTGAAAGTTTTGTGAAAGAAAAAGGAGTTGTAAGCCTCGTAGATGCAATATATAGAATGACTACTCTGCCCGCACAAAGGATCGGATTAAAAAGAAGAGGAAAGCTAATTAAAGACTATTTTGCAGATATTAATATTTTTAAACTAGAAGACATTAAAGAGAATGCTACATACAAAAATCCTCACAAATATTCAGAAGGAATGAAATATGTATTTGTAAATGGAAAATTATCTGTTGAAGAAGGCCAAAAAATATCTGGAAGATACGGCAGAGTGATAAGATCTTTAGTTGAATAATAAAAATAGCAATTAATGTTTAAAAATATTTTTTTAAAATCAATCAATGATTCTCTTCTGACAATTTTATATATATTCATTACATATCTTCTTGTTTGCTTATTAATTATGTACGCCGTCTCTGAGTTGCCTTTAAAAGAAGTGCAATTTATTTTTGATAACCTTCCAGAAAAATTAACTACATTTATTGCTGGCCCAGGAGGAATTGATATAACTAGTGTTGAAGGAATACTAAATACAGATATGTTCACAATTTTTGCCCCATTAGTCACTATAGGTTTTGCAATTTTTTTTGGATATAACGCGACAAAAAAAGAAGAGCAAAAGAGAACTTTAGATATAGTATTATCAGCAGGAATATCTAGAAATAGTTTTTTAATTCAGAAAATATCTTCTTTAATAGTTAAAGTCTTTTTAATATCCACTGCTTTATTCCTATCTATTTTACTTAGTGCTTATTTCTTTGGCTTAACTATTTCAGCAGAAAATATTGCTTCAACATGTTTTCAATTATTTCTTATATCAACTACTTTTGGATTGCTTTCAATATTAATGGGGGCATTACCTTATGAATCAAGCTATACATATTCTGTTCCAGCAACAATTGCCGTGCTATCCTACATCATTTACTCAATAGAACCATTCTTAAAATCACTAGGAACAATTAAGTATGTATCCCTATTTTATTACTACAAAGGTGGGGATCCATTAAATAATGGTTTGCATAGTTGGCATTGGGTCATATTTTCTATAATAATAAGTATAACGATTTTTTTATCTTTATATTTTTGGAATAAAAAAGATCTAGATTCCTAATGAATTTTAGAGGAGTGTAAATAATGAAATTAATGTTTTATTTATCAATAATGGCGAGTGCACTAATTTTGGCTTGTGGTTCTTCAGAGAATACTGAATCATTAGAAATTGTAACTCCTTCAGAACAAATATTTAGCTTAGATGATTTCACTTCAGTTGGTTATAAAAAAAATAGAACATATGATGTTTCAGAACTTCCTGGAGCAACTGGTGCTTGGTTTGGATTTTGGAAAAATGAAGGTGAATCAAATGATTTTGAAATTCGCATCTATTCGTCACACGAAGATGCTGTTTCTATGGGAGAAAACTTAGCTGCTGAAGTTGCAGGCAATGATGCATTAATTGGAAAAGATGAAGCAACTTGGCAGGAAGGTAGCAAAGACAGAAGGCAAGTCGGGGGAGGAGTTGATAAAGGTAGTCTAGGATTACAGGCAACTGGAATTTTTCCAAAATATGGAAACTACGCAATATATGGAAACGCAATACTTTTATGTGAAGGGCAAGAGGGGTTGGCACTTGAAACATGCTGGAAATTAATTGATGCTATTACTGAATGAATAAACTAAATGGAACCAAATTCCAAATAAAAGTATGGAAAGAGCTATTAAATATTCCTTCAGGAGAAACCAGGACATATAAAGAAATTGCAATATTAATTGGCTCTCCTAATAGCGCAAGAGCAGTTGCAAATGCTTGTGCAAAAAATCCTTATCCAATTCTTGTTCCTTGCCATAGAGTAATAAGATCTGATGGGAATTTAGGAGGATATAGTGCATTGGGGGGGATAAATAAAAAGAAAGAACTACTAGCGCAAGAAAGAAATCAGTAACCCTCCTCAAATTTTCTAAAACTCATTTTGATATATGATAGATTTATATGTCATTTATAAACTCAACTTTTTCTTCATTTAAGGATCCTAACTTTAGAATATATTTTATAGGCCTTCTTTTTATGATGGCATCAGTAAATATGCAGTTTGTGGCACGTAGTCAATTAGCTTATGATCTTACTAAATCTCCTTTGGCGGTTGGGATAGTTGGTTCAGGTTTTGCACCTCCAATATTATTACTATCAATTTTTGGAGGGTCTATTTCAGATCAATTTGATAAGAAAAAAATAATACAGCTAGGTCAATTTGGAATGGTAATTCTAGCCTCTATAGTAGCTATTTCAATTTTTCTTGAAGTTGTCACAATTTATCATTTAATTATAGCTTCAGTATTGCAGGGAGTTATGTGGGCTTTCCTAGTACCTGCCAGACAATCATTAATTCCTGATCTGGTAGAAAAAAAATTAATTGTAAACGCTATTGCTCTAAGTGGTTCTGGTATGGCTTTGATGACTTTTTTGGGACCTGGGATTGGTGGATTTTTGTACTCATTATTCGGCCCTGGGTTAGTTTATATATTTATATGTTTACTATTCTTATTTGCATTATTGTTTAATCATTTTTTACCGAATACTCATACAATAAAAATCAACTCTGAGCCTAGGACTAAACAAATAAAAGAAGGCCTGAAATATATTTTGGGTAACTCAGTTCTTTCTTGGCTGTTAATGATAGCAATGGTCACAACTGTTCTAACAATGCCACTAAGAAGTCTAATGCCAGTACTTATGGACGAGCTATTTTCTAGAGGTGCAGATGCAGTAGGTTTAATGCTTAGCATAATTGGATTAGGCTCTTTAATTGGATCATTAATTTTTGCAGGCTTAAAAAAGGGGCGAAGAGGCATTGCTTTGATTAGCTCATTATTAATTTCAGGAATTGCTATTCTGATTACATCGGCATCAAATCTATTCCCAATTGTTATAATTATGATGTTTTTCATAGGGATAGGTGACGCTGGAAGAAGATCTCTTAATAATGCTTTGCTAATGGAAGAAGCTGATCCAGATTATAGAGGAAGAGTTAATGGAGTATACACTATGAATTTCGGGTTAATGCCTTTGGGTACAATTCCGATAGCAGCATTAGCTGCTGCTTACGGGATAGGCACAGCTCTTTTTGCATCCTCAGTGGTGTTATTAGCATTTACTTTAATCTGTTTCGTATTTGCTAAAAGAATCAGGGCTCTATAAATTTAGGTTTTTGAAAAATTCAATTGATTCAGGATTTTCAAGTGATTGGCTATTGTTCAATTCTTGATTATTTATTACTTTTTTTACTGACATTTCACTTAACTTCCCGCTCTTAGTTCGGGGAAGGTCAGGTGCTTGAATAATTAATCTGGGAACATGATTACTAGTAGTATTTTGTTTGATATGATTTTTATATTTTTTTATTAGATCTGCATCCAACTTTTGTTTTTCTGAGAGCTTTACAAAAAGTATTATCCTTTCATCTCCATAAGAAACTGCTAAGCTATCAATAACTTCATCAAATTGATTAATTTGGCGATATATTTCACTTGTGCCTATCCTTATTCCTCTAGGGTTAAGAGTTGTATCTGATCTGCCAAAAATTTTAATCCCTAAACTTTTTGTCACAGATGCAAAATCTCCATGATGCCAAATATTATTATATTTTGAGTAATAATTTTTATAATAATTTTTATTATCATTATCATTCCAAAATCCGATTGGCTGACTAGGAAAATTATTTTTACACACTAACTCTCCTTGAGTTTCTTTTACTGAATCTCCATTTTCATTAAATACATCAACATCCATTCCAAGGCCTTTAACTTGAATTTCACCAGACCATACAGGCATGTTGGGATTACCTTGAACAAAGCATCCCACTATGTCAGTCCCTCCACTAATTGATGTGAGATGAACATCACTTTTAACTTTCTCATATATGTATTTAAAACTTTCTTCGGAAAGAGGAGAGCCTGTGGATGAAATAGTTCGTAGATTTTCTAGATTATGAGTATTTATTGGGTTTAGCTTAAGTTTTTCCAATGCTTCGATATATTTAGCGCTCGTTCCCCAAAATGTAATATTCTCTTGATCAATTAAGTCAAAAATAAATTTTGGTTTGGGGCTAAATATTCCACCATCAAATAGAACTATTGATGCCCCCGAACCCAAACAAGATAATAACCAATTCCACATCATCCATCCTGTAGAAGTGTTATATATAACCTTGTCTCCAGGTTTTATATCACAATGAAGTTTATGCTCTTTGAAGTGCTGAATGAGTGTGCCTCCTGATCCATGCATAATTGATTTTGGGGGGCCAGTTGTTCCACTAGAAAATAAAATATAGAGAGGATGATTGAAATCAAATCGATTCCAATTGCGAACAGATTTTCCTTTTATGAGTTCACTAAAGCTAACTGAATTATTAAACTTATCTAAATTTTTCGACTTGGCAGGAACGTAATTAGATACTACTACTTTCTCAATGCTAGGAATCTTAGAAACTATTTCATTCACCCTAGTATTTAATTCTTCAAGCTCTCCATTTTGAATAACTTGATCGCTGGTGAAAAGTATTTTAGGAGATATCTGAATAAATCTGTCGACAGCAGAGTCAACGCCAAAATCAGGAGAGCAACTAGACCATATAGCGCCTACATTAGAAGCTGCCAATGCTGCAATAACACCCTCAGGAATATTAGATAAATAGCCGGCGACCCTATCTCCTGGCCTGATTCCATTTTCTATAAAAAAATTAGAAATGGAATGGACCTGATTAACTATTTGCCTTAGTTCTAATTCGCGTCTAAATTTATCCTCAGCCCAAAATATTATTTTATTATTAAACTCCCCTTCTCTTAAAATATTCTCAGCAAAACTTATCTTGCTGTCAGAAAAAAATCTGGCCTTAGTCGGATCCTTTTCTTTTGCGAATACTTCAGTACCTTTTTGTCCAATAATTTTTGAAAAATCCCAAAATAATGACCAAAATTCGTGAGGCATATCAACAGACCATTGCCAAAGAGGCTGATATTCATCAAATTTATAGTCATGATGGTCGGATAAGAATTTTATAAAATCTGAAATTATTGAATTTCTTATACGTTCTTTAGAAGGTAACCAAATTGGATTATGCAATTATTCCACCAGATACATTTAATGAAGCTCCGGTTACAAAAGAGGATTCTTCAGAACTTAAAAATGCTACTGCCTTTGCAACATCATCGGAACTTGCATATCTGCCTAGAGGAACCGATGACTCAATATTCGATAAATGAAGCTTTCTTTTTTCTTCATGGGAAATATTATCTTGATATAAATGTTCCACATATACATCTACTCTTTCAGTATCCACCCAACTAGGACATACCGAATTAACATTAATATTGTATTTTGCTAAATCAAGTGCAATCGATTCTGTTAATCTTATAACCCCAGCTTTTGATGCATTATAAGCGCCAAATGTTGCTGACCCTTTCTTTCCTGCAATAGATGAAATGTTAATAATCTTTCCCCCTTGATTTTGTAATATTAATTGCTTAGAAAAAGCTTTTGTAAATAGAAAAACTCCTTTTAAATTAACATCTATTACCTTGTCCCATTCATTTTCATCTAAATCAAATATTGGAACCCTGTCCTTATCGGCAGTAGCACCTGCATTGTTTACTAAAATATCAACTCTGCCAAACTTTTTAATTGCTTCTTTAATTAAATTATTGATGCTAGAAAAATCTGTTACATCGGACAAAATATGAACTGCCTCTCCTCCATTTTCTATTATTTCTTCTACTACTGAAGATAGTCCATTCCACCCTTCTTCCGGATAAGGATTTTCAACTATATCGGTAACTATAATTTTTGAGCCTTCTTTAGCTAAGCGGGTAGCAACTGACCTTCCAATTCCATTCTTTCCTCCAGCTCCAGTTATAATTGCTACTTTATTATCTAGATCATACATTTTTTATAATAAGATTCTCTGATCACTAATATCTTTTAGCCCAACTGTTTCTGTTACGGTTGCATCAAGATATTTTATTTTCTCTAAATCTGCAAAAGCATTAACGATAGTATATTGAGTTGGCATATCTTCCCATCTTGCCTTAGTAAAGTTAACTTCTCCTTGGCCATGAGAAATACTTTTTACAACTTTATTTGGCATATATTCAGGTGTTAATACTGCATATGCAATATCCTTTTCTCCCCATGAACCTGGAAACCCGCCTGTTTTTGGAATATATTTATAATGAAGCATTCCTTTTAAAAATTTATCGTCTGTTTTTGGTTTATTTAATTGAATATCTCCTGAGGAAATTTTATTAACTTCCATGTTCATAAAATTAAAATCCAGCCAGCTTGCAGCACAAGAAATTTTATCTTTGTATATTTTAGGCTCAGGTAATTTGCAATATATTTTTGAAAATCCTAATTCTTCTCTGCCAGTTAATATAGGATCAGTAAGATTCTCCCAAAGCACTAATAAAAAATTTCCTCTTGCCTTATCTTTTTCTCCATTGAATTCAACAGGAAAGCTAACTCCTAGAGTATTGTATCCTCGACCTGCCAGCCATTCTATTTCTTTAATATAGGAAGCAGTTACATTAACTATTGGGTCACCATAAAGAGAAAAATTTGGAGGTAAAAAAGATTGGAGTTGATCTGGATTTGTTAAAAAGCTAACAGAAATAGATTTTGTCTTAGGGTTATCTTTGCATTCAAATTTTCTTCCATCCGGCCCTTGTCTTGGCCCAAGACTAGGTCCAAAATGGGTTGGCATCCTGTAAATCTTTTCTTTTTCAAATTCGTACGACATTCTTACAATTTAAATACACTTGATTTAGACTATCTGGATAAGATAGTAAGGAGCAAACGTGAAAGGGTCAACATTCGTATCTAATTTTATGGAGGCTTATGAAGTTTCGCATATCTTTTTTGTGCCGGTTATTTTACCTCACGCATTAGCTGAAATTGATAAAAATACTAATATAAAAAGAATTATGCCTCATAGCGAAAAATCAGCTGTATATATGGCAGACGGATATGCAAGGGCGAGCAGAAAACCTGGAATTTGTATGGCGCAAAAAGTAGGAGCAGCAAATATAGCCGCTGCACTTAAAGATCCCTTCCTAGCATGTTCTCCTGTAATTGCAATAACAGGAGGGCCTTATACTGATGTAAGAAATAGAAATACTTACCAAGAAATTGATGACTTAGCTATGTTCAAGAGTGTTACAAAATCAAGTGTCAGAATTAATGACCCAGAGCAATTACCAGAAAGTTTAAGGCAAGCTTTTCGAGTTTCCACAACAGGCAAACCTGGTCCTTCGCATATCGAAATACCTGGCCAACTTGGTGAAGGAATTGATATGGGAGAAATCAAAGAAAATATGATTGTTGAAGAAGAATATTTTAATGTTCCTGCGTTTCGCCCAACACCTGATACTAAAAGCGTTGAAAAAATAATTAGTAAAATTCTAGATTCAAAAAAACCAATAATAGTTGCTGGAGGAGGCGTAAAAACCTCAGGGGCTCAAAATGAACTTTTAGAATTATCTGAGAAACTTTCTATTCCGGTTGCCACCTCATTAAATGGAAAAGATGTTTATCCAGGAAATCATAAATTAAATGTCGGAATACCTGGCCTTTACTCAAATACCTCTGCAAACAAATCTATAATTTCTTCAGATTTAGTTATATTTATTGGGAGCCAAACCGACAGTCAACTCACTCTTGATTGGCAAATCCCTAGAGCTGGATCTAAAGTTATTCAAATCGATATAGACCCTGAAGAAATAGGTAAGCATTATCCTGTCGAAGCTTCAGCAGTTGGAGATGCGAAAGCAACTTTAGGCCTCATAAATAATAAAGTCGAGCAAATTAATTTATCTGATAGAAAAGACTGGATTAGTAAAATTGATGACTTTAAAAAGGATTCAAAAAATGAGGTCGAAATGATGATGGTTTCTCAAGACTCCCCTATAAGACCAGAAAAATTATGTAAGGATATATCAAATCTATTTCCTGAAAATTCTATTTTAGTTTCAGATACAGGACATTCAGGAATATGGAGCGGGACAATGATTGATTTCAGTAGCTCATCTCAGCAATATATTAGAGCCGCAGGATCACTAGGCTGGGGATTTCCTGCAAGCTTAGGAGCTAAGGCTGCCAACCCTGATAGCCCAGTGATTTGCTTCACAGGTGATGGAGGATTTTGGTACCACCTTAGCGAAATTGAAACGGCAGTAAGATGGAATCTAAGCTCAATCACAATAGTTAATAATAATAGTTCTTTAAATCAAGAGATTGGTGTAAACGAGAAAGCTTACGGAGGAAAACTTTCTCACAACCATGGAGATCTTTGGAAATTCAAAGAAACCAATTTCAAAAATGTTGCAGAAAGCTTAGGTGCAAAAGGAATTAGAGTAGAAAATCCAAATGAAATTTCTTCAGCTATTGAAGAGGCTATTGATTCAAATAAGCCATGTGTCATTGATGTTGTTACTGACATTTACGCGTTTCCTCCAAAGCCTTGGTTGGGCTAATAGTGACTGATCGATTAAAAAATAAAGTGGCTTTAATAACTGGAGCAGGTACTCGTGGTGAAATTACTGGGATTGGGCAAGCCTCATCAATATTAATGGCAAGAGAAGGGGCTAAAATATTAATAAATGATATAGATGCTCAAAGAGCGGAATCTACTTTAAGTCAAATTGAAAATGAAGGTGGAGAAGGCTTTATAATTGCAGAAGATTGCACTAAAGAAGAGGGGTGCAAATCAATTGTGAAAGGGTGCTTAAAGCAATTCGGAAAAATTGATATTTTATTTAATAATGTTGGGAGTGCTGGGAGAGGAATGGTGACAGAAATTGATGAAGAAAACTGGCAAAAAGCAATTGATTCTAATTTAAAGAGTGCAGTGTTAATGTCTAAGTATGTTGTTCCAGTAATGTCAGAATCTGAAGGAGGGTCTATTATAAATATTTCTTCAATTGACGCTATAAGAGCAGGCGGATCTAAAAATGTTCCTTATTCTGTTGCAAAGGCAGGCGTATCTCATTTAACAAGACTAATGGCAGTTCATCATGGGCGAGAAAAGATCAGGGTTAACTGCTTAGCACCTGGCCATGTACATGGATCTTTTCCAAATTCAATAAAAAAAATACCTGAAGATATTAGAGAGTTGAGAAGAAAAGCAGGCCCATTAGGAACCGAAGGAACTGCTTGGGACGTGGGATGGGCTGCGGTATTTTTAGGAAGTGAAGAATCAAAGTGGATATCAGGCACAGTTATTCCTATTGATGCAGGATTGCATGCTGCATCTCCTTTATCTGTTTGGGATAATTTAAACGAATAATGCAATATAAATGGAAAGCATTCATTGTAGTTTCTTTGTCATTATTTGTAATGGTTATGGATGCCTCTGCACTAAATGTGATTTTGCCAATAATAGCTGAAGATTTTGCTGTTAGCCTTGGAGTTGTTTCCTGGGTAACAATCATAGGTGGTCTTGCAATAAGTAGTACATTGCTTCCATTAGGAAAACTAGCTGACATTGCGGGCAGAAGAAAAATTCAATTACTTGGGATGTCTTTGTTTGCATTGGGAGTTCTAATATGTTTTTTCTCTTCTAATATTTCATTATTGCTTTCTGGAAGGATAATAGGTTCTATAGGGTCATCAATGCTGCAGGCAGTAACTATGGCAATCGTTCTCGCAGTTTTTCCTGATAATGAAAAAGGTAGAGGCCTAGGAATGATTACTTTTGCAGTCGGAATAGGAGGGATTGCGGGTCCATTGATCGGTAGTCAGGTGGCGGAACTTTTTGGATGGAGATACATATTCTTGATTATGTTCTTTCCAACCGCAATAGGATTTATTTTGGCAAATTATATTTTAAAAGATGAGTTAATAGGGTCTTCTAGTAAAGAAAAAATAAAATATGATTTTAAAGGGGCTATTTATTCTGCATTATTTATAATTCTTATCATATTAAATATATCTAATCCTTTTGGAATTTCTTATTCTTCTGTTTTGTACTGGTTAATATGGATCGTCAGTATTTCACTTATATATTTATTTATAAAATCTCAATCTAAAAGTGAAAACCCAATGTTTGATTTAAGTCTATTTTCAAGTTGGAGATTTTCTTTTGCTATTCTAGCCAGACTGTTTGGCTTTACTTCTAATGGGCCTTTTTGGTTTATAATTCCTTTCTACGCAACAATAATTTTAAAATATAGCGTGGGGCTCACAGGAGTTCTAATCTTCTTAAATGCTTTAGGTATGTCATTGGCAGGAAGTATAGGCGGAAGATTGTCAGATAAATTCGGTACTCTTAAATTTATATTAAGCGGACTATCTCTTTTAACTACAACATGGATACTTTTTGTTATTGTAGGAAATGACCCTCCCTTAATCTATATCATATTTATATCGTTAATAAATGGAGTTTCTAATGGGCTTTGGATGGCGCCAAATACTAGTGAAACTTTAGAAAAAATACCAAATAATCATCATGGCCTTATAAGCGCATTTAACGCTCTTATAAGAAATATTGGAAGTGTGATTGGAATTTCAATATCTACTATTTTGATTACTTCTATTTTGATTTCATATGGACTAAATGTTCAAATAGGAGAGCTTATAAATGGTTCTGATTCAGAATTAAGAATATTATCAGATGCAATGAATTATTCGTTTATTTTATCTGCTGGCTTTGGAGTAATTGCAATTATTCTCAGTATAGCTGGAAGACTTAAAGAAGAGTAATTATTCGGACAACCACAGTCTTTCAAATTTTTCTTTAAGTTTTATTTCTATACCTCTTTCATTAGGCTTATAAAAGTCTTTATTTTGTATTTTTTCAGGAAAATTATTCTTTTTTATAAACCCTTCTTTTGAGTCATGATCATAAGTGTATCCTTCTCCAACTCCTAATTTTTTATCTAAGGCTGTATCAGCATTCATTAGATGTAAAGGAATATCATTTATGGGATTTGCTTCAACTTCATTTAGTGCAGAATTTATTGCTAAATAAGAAGAGTTGCTTTTTTCCGCTAAACACAAAAATATAGTTGCATTTGCCAAAGGAATTCTGCCTTCTGGCATGCCTATTTTATTAACTGATTCAAAAGCAGAGTTAGCTATTAACATAGCATTAGGATCGGCTAATCCTATATCTTCTGAAGCACTAATTATTAACCTTCTGGCAATAAATAATGGATCCTCTCCGTTTCTTAGCATCCTAGCCAAATAATATATTGCAGCATTAGGGTCAGAGCCTCTTATAGATTTTATAAATGCTGAAATATGACTGTAATGATTATCGCTTTGTCTGTCATATATGAAATTATTTTTTAATAGGTCTTTAATTGCATTTTTTGATATTAATTTCTTGTTATTAATTGTCTTAGAAGAAAGGACTGATAACTCAAGAGTATCTATAGCTTTTCTAGCATCGCCACCACAACCTTTTGATAATATATTTAGAACATCTTCTTCAATAATTATTTCAGAATTGTTAAGAAATTCTTCTTTATTTCTAATGATTTTATTCAAAATTGCATTAACAGATTTTTCATCATGCGGATTAAATTTGAAAATCTTTACTCTTGAAATTAAAGGGTTGATTATGGAAAAACCTGGGTGCTCAGTGGTCGCTCCAATTAATATGAGTATTCCTTCTTCTATAAGAGGCAGTAGTGAGTCCTGCTGGCTCTTAGAAAATCTATGAATTTCATCTAAAAATAATATAGTTTTTTTTGAAGATGTAGTTCTTTGAAAAATAACCTCGTCTGAGATTTTTCTTATATCGGCTAATCCTGAAGATACAGCAGAAAGTGACCGGAAATTCATATCGGATTGCTCGGCTATTATTTTTGCTAAAGTTGTTTTTCCTGTACCAGGCGCACCCCAAAAAATCATAGAAGGTATGGTTTTGTTTTTCACAAGATTATGCAAGGCTTTTCCTTTTCCTAAAATATGCTCTTGCCCAATAAATTCATCAAGAGTTTTTGGCCTCATTCTTGTAGACAAAGGAGAGGATGAAAGTGATTCTTTTCTACTGCTGTATTCAAATAAATTCATTATAGTAATTATATATTAATTAAATTATTCGGACATATTCCCATATGTCGCAAAATAGACTGATTTCCAGATTAGAAGAATTATAAATATAATATCTCTAAAGAGGGTGCTAAATGAAGAAAAGATTTTCGTTAATAATTTTATTATTTTTTATATGCGGCTGCGGTACCAATGAAGAAGAAATGAAAATCTCTCTCGATAAATTTACTGATAACAGCAGAACTTATTCAATAGACAATTTTTTAAGCTCTGGATTTAAAATAAATAGAGAATATGATGTCTCAGAGCTAGAAAATGCCGATGGTGTTTGGTATGGATTTTGGAAGAATGATGTTGGCAAGGCTCTAGATTTTGAGATAAGAATTTATCCTACTCATAAGATAGCCCTAGATAGCGGAATCTCCTATGTTGATGAGGTAATTGGTGAAGATGCAATATTGAAAAAATCATTATCATCCTGGAACGAAGGAATCCAAGACAGAAGAACCAGAAGTGATAAAAGCTATACAGGGAGTAGTGCCAACACGGTTAGAGCAAAATATCTTGATTACATAATATACGGGAACACAATAATTCTGTGTACTGGATTAGATTTAACTTATGCTAGGCAAAATTGTTCTGAATTAGCATTATCTATAGAAAAATAAGGAGACTTAAATGAAAAACATAGGATATATACCAATTAATAAATTAAGAACTATGATCTCATCAAAAGAGATTTCTCCAGTTGAAGTAATGAATGAAACTTTTGAAAAAATTAATTCTCTAAATTCTAGATTTGGAGCCTATATAACTTTAGATGAAGAAGGGTCTATAAAAAAAGCAAAAGAGGCAGAAACTGCTGTAATGAAAGGTGAAGGCCTGGGTCCTCTTCATGGGATACCTGTCCCAATAAAAGACCTCGAGCCTGTAAAAAATATGAGGTGTACTTTTGGCTCCATACCAGCTGACACTATTGCTGATGAAGATGCAATTTCAGTGGAAAGAATTAAGGCGGCAGGAGGAATAATCATAGGAAAGACTAATACGCCTGAATATGGAAATGCTGGCACTACTGAAAACAGAGTTTTTGGAATATCCAGAAATCCATGGAATGACAAACTTACACCTGGTGGGTCTAGTGGTGGGTCTGCTGTAAGCATTTGTTCAGGAATGACTTCAATTGCTCAAGGATCTGACGGAGGAGGGTCCATTAGAATTCCTGCATCATTGTGTGGAATTTTTGGAATAAAACCTACCCAAGGAAGGATACCAAGAAGAGTTCATAACAGCACAAAATGGAATGAAATAAATTTTTCTACAACTGGCCCTATGTCAATAGATGTTATGGATTCTGCAATATTACTCGAGGTTATGTCAGGATTTCACGAAGCTGGAGAAAATGGGACTATAAGAGAGGAAAATCCAACTTTCACAAATTTCTCTGATACTAACCTAGATGGTATAAAGATAGCTTTTTCTAGAGGAGTTGGAGGGGCATTGGCCGATAAAGAAGTAATTGAATCAGTAGAAAAAACTGTAAAGAAAATTGATGGCCTAGGATTTTCAGTAGAAGAAATAGATTTTCATCCGGACGAATCAGAAATAATGTTTAGGACTTGGTTTGATTTTTGGTGTTCAAGAAGCTACCTTATGACACCTCATTTAATTGATGATGAGAAGAACAGAGAGGGACTTACAGATTATTTTAGAACTAACATCCAGCACGGGAAAGATATTTCAGGAGCATCATTATTTGAGGCTTTAAATAACATTGGAAAATACAGAAATTATACTCAATCTATTTTTAATAATTATGATTTATTAATTACTCCAACTATAGCAGTAAAGCCATTTAAAATTAACGAATATCCTAAAGAAATTAATGGAAATAAATGTGACAGTCCTTTTTGGGACTGGACTCCTTTCACATATATTTTTAATCTCACAGGAAACCCTGCTGCAAGTATTCCAGTATCAAGAAGTAAGGATAATTTACCAATAGGCATGCAAGTTGTGGGAGGCCAAATGAAAGAAAATTTGATTCTTGCTTTTGCTAAATTAATAGAGTCAGAAGAGCCTTGGAATTCGTATCCAGAGATTAAATAATATGCTCCAAATTTTTAAAATAACAACAATCGCTTCTTTGTTTGTAATGATTCTTATTTCATGCTCTTCGGAAAAAATTGAGGAGCCTATGATAGAAAAAATTACACCTCAAACTAAACAATTTAAATTAGAAGATTTTACTTCTATAGGACTCAAAAAGAACAAGACATACAAAGTAGAAGAATTACCAAAAGCATTATCCGCATATTTTGGTTTTATAAAATTTAATGAGCCATCAGAAGAAGGCAAAGGGAAAAAAGTTGTAGAGTATGAGTTGAGAATTTATCCCTCTCATGAGGATGCTATAAATTATGGAACTGAGTATGCTGAAGAGCGTGTTGGTCCTGAAGCAAAATTAAAGAAAAATCATAATCCAAGATGGAAAGAAGGTTTGAGGGATGCAAGAGTATGTATTGGAGATCAATTTAATACTTGGAAGAATAGCGCTGACTGCGGACAACCAAAATTTAATGAATTTTATATTTATGGAAATGTGGTAATTCTCTGCGAAGGAAGGACTCAAGAAATTGCCAAAAGAAATTGTAATTCTATTACTTCTAGACTAGATCCTTCCACTGAAAATAAATAGGCACATATATGACAAATATAATATTTAAACCATGAAAAAAATTATTACCATATTAACTCTTGTAATCACATTAACTTCATGTACTTCAGAGCCAGAATTCATACCAATAGAAAAAATAACTGAATCAGATAAAAATTATAATATTAGAGATTTTAAAGAAATAAAATTCAAGCAAAGTGTCGAATACAACATTAAAGATTTGCCTGGTGCAATTTCTGCATATTATGGATTTATCAAAAATGATCAAGGGGAGCCCAATGACTATGAAATTAGATTTTATGATTCTCATAAAAGTGCTGTTGAAAATGGAGAAAAATATGCAGAAAATATTAGCGGAGAAAATGGCTGCATAAAAAAACAATGCTCATTTTTTTTAGAAAATTTAAAACATAGGCAAAAGGTTTCAGAGCCTTCTAACGTTGCTGGAGGAGCTGGAAATGGAATACCGATTCCAAAATATCAAGCATATATTATTTATGGGAATTTTATATTATTCTGCCCTGGTTATAATAAAAATGAAGCCCTAAAATCTTGCACAATTATAGTAAGAAGTTTGGAATAATATTACAAGTGTTATAAAAAGGAATGATCATGATAATAGGAGTGCCAAAAGAAATAAAAAATAATGAGTTTAGAGTAGGACTTACTCCCAATTCTGTAAAAAAACTAACAGAAAAAAATCATGAAGTTTTTATAGAAGAAAATGCTGGAATGGGCATAGGATTTGCTGATTCAGACTATAAAAATAGTGGTGCTAAAATCTTAAAATCTGTAAAAGAAATATATAAGTTATCTGAATTAATAGTAAAGGTTAAAGAACCACTTCCAAATGAATTCAAATATTTATCAAAAAATAATATATTGTTTACCTATCTGCATTTAGCCGGAAACAAAGAGCAAAGTATTGAATTAGCTAATACTGGTGCAACAGGAATCGCCTATGAAACTGTCACTGCTGCTGACGGATCTCTTCCATTGCTATCTCCTATGAGTTCTATTGCGGGACAACTTAGCATAATTGTAGGATCGTATTTTTTGTTAAAACACAACAAAGGAAAAGGAACTCTAATTGGCTCTGTTTCAGATCTCGAACCAAGAATAGTTACTGTAATTGGGGCTGGAGTAGCAGGAACAGAAGCAATAGATAAAGCATTATCTAATAAAGCTCAAGTAAAAATAATTGAACTTTCTGATAAAAGACTTAATGAGCTGAAAAACAAATTTGGAAATAATAATATTGAGTACATTAAATCAAGTCCTGAAAACATATCTAATGCATTAAAAGTATCTGATATAGTTGTGGGCGCTGTTTATATTGTCGGTAAAAAGGCCCCGACAGTTGTTTCAAGAGAAATGATTTCAGAAATGAAGCCAGGGAGCGTGATGGTTGATATATCTATCGACCAAGGAGGTTGCTTTGAAACTAGCAAAACAACAACACATGATAAGCCTACATTTCTTATAGATAATGTGGTTCATTATTGCGTAGCAAATATGCCTGGTTCAGTCCCTTTAACTGCCACTGAAGCACTCAATAAAGTTACACTTCCATATGTTTTAGACATTGCAAATAAAGGTCTTGATAAGGCAATTGAAGAAGATAACAATCTTTATAATGGATTAAACATAAGAGATAAAGAAATAGTTCATCAGGCAGTAAAAGAGTCTTTCGCAAATTCTTAAGCTATCTATTGGTAATTTTCCATAATTATTTATAATAGGTCTAAGGAGTTTTATAAATGGAGAATCTAAAAAAATGCCCAGTAATGCATGGAGCAATTTCAACTAATAGTTCATCAGGAACATCTAATAAAGATTGGTGGCCTAAACAATTAAATTTAAGCATCCTTCATCAGCATGATAGAAAAACTAATCCAATGGGGGAAGGATTTAATTACAGAAAAGAATTTAAAAAGGTTGATTATAAAAGCCTAAAGAAAGATTTAAATGATTTGATGACCGACTCGCAAGATTGGTGGCCTGCTGACTACGGACACTACGGACCTTTTTTTATAAGAATGACATGGCATGCGGCTGGAACATATAGGAGTGGCGATGGCAGAGGTGGTGGGGGAACAGGAGCTCAGCGCTTTGCCCCTTTAAATAGTTGGCCAGATAATGGAAATTTAGATAAAGCAAGAAGGTTATTATGGCCAATAAAACAAAAATATGGCGAAAAAATTAGTTGGGCAGATTTATTAATTCTTGCTGGAAATGTTGCGATCGAATCTATGGGGGGCAAGACTTTTGGATTTAGCGGAGGCAGAGTAGATATTTGGGGGCCAGAAGAAGATATAAACTGGGGAATAGAAAAAGAATGGCTAGATAATAATAGGTATAAGGGAGAGCGCGAGCTTGACAATCCACTTTCAGCAGTCCAAATGGGTCTAATTTATGTAAATCCTGAAGGACCTGATGGCAATCCAGATCCATTAGCAAGCGCAAAAGATATTAGAGAGACCTTTGGAAGAATGGCTATGAATGATGAGGAGACTGTTGCTTTGGTAGCTGGTGGTCACACTTTTGGTAAAGCACACGGTGCTGCACCTGATGAGCATGTTGGAAAAGAGCCAGAGGGTGCTGAAATTGAAAACATGGGTTTTGGATGGACAAATAATTATGGATCGGGCACAGGAAGAGATACTATAACAAGTGGAGTTGAAGGTGCGTGGACTGCTAATCCTACCCAATGGGATAACGGATATTTTGATCTTTTATTTGGATATGAATGGAAATTAACAAAAAGTCCTGCAGGCGCTCATATATGGCATGCAATTAATCAGGAAGACAAACATTTAGCTCCAGATGTTGAAGATTCATCTATTAAAGTTCCAACAATGATGACGACAGCAGACATGGCAATGATTAAAGACCCTGCTTATAATAAAATTTCTAAACATTTTCATAAAAATCCATCCGAATTTGCAGATGCTTTTGCTCGTGCATGGTTTAAATTGCTGCATAGAGATATGGGACCAAAAACACGCTACATGGGTCCTGAAGCTCCATCTGAAGATTTAATTTGGCAGGACCCAATACCAAAAGGTAACACTAATTATGATTTAGAGGTTGTTAAAGAAAAGATTCTTTCGAGTGACGTAACCCTAAAAGAAATGGTTGAAACTGCTTGGGCAAGTGCTTCAACATTTAGAAATTCAGATATGAGAGGCGGCGGAAATGGAGCAAGGATAAGGCTTGAGCCCCAAAAGAACTGGGAAGCAAATAATCCTGAAAATTTATCTAAAATTTTAAAAATTTATGAAAAAATTTCTAATGAGACTAATGCTTCTGTTGCTGACATTATTATTTTTGCTGGAAATATAGCAATTGAAAAATCATCTGGGATTGAAGTCCCTTTTCAAAAGGGGCGTGGAGATGCCACTCAAGAAAATACAGATATAGATTCATTCGCTGTCCTTGAGCCACTTTCAGATGGCTTTAGAAATTTTCATAAAAACAACTTATCTACATCTCCAGAAGAAATGATGCTTGATAAAGCTCAACTTCTAGGTTTAACTGCCACTGAAATGGTTGTTCTTGTAGGGGGGTTGAGGTCATTAGGTATTAGCAATAAAGACTATGGTTTGTTTACGAAAAATATTAATGAATTATCTGATAAATTTGCGAGAGCTTGGTTCAAACTGCTTCATCGAGACATGGGGCCAAAAACAAGATATCTTGGACCCGAAGTCCCCCCTGAAGATTTAATATGGCAAGACCCAATTCCTAAAGGAAATTCAAATTACAATATTAATAAAGTTAAAGCTTTAATTTTAGATAGCAATATCAAGACTTCTGAAATGGTTGAAACTGCTTGGGCAAGCGCTTCAACATACAGGGGGTCAGACATGCGAGGAGGAGCAAATGGATCAAGAATAAGGCTTTCACCTCAATTAAATTGGGAAGTAAATAAGCCTGACCAACTTAAAAGAATTTTAAGTGTTTATGAAAAAATTTCCTTTAAAACGGGTGTTTCAATTGCAGATATTATTGTTCTTGCTGGCTGCATTGGAATAGAAAAAGCATCTGGCAAAGATGTTCCTTTTTCTCCGGGAAGAGGTGATGCAAAAAAAGAAAACACAGATTCTGAATCTTTTGAAGTTTTGGAGCCTATAGTTGATGGATTTAGAAATTTTCAAAAAGAAGACTTTGAAGTTAGTCCTGAAGAATTG
>JAYZIQ010000050.1:0-31320 GCA_036165455.1 Chloroflexota bacterium
TTAAGGAGCAAGAATGTATAAGTATTTATTATCAATTTTATTGGTTGTATTTTTAACTCACCCTTCTCAAATTTTTGCAGACGAACATGAAGAACTAGTATCAGGTGTAATTAATGCTATTTCTTTAGATGACAGCGGTAATGTTGAAGGAATATTAATAATGAAAAACGACGGTGAATTTTTAAATATAGATATTAAATCTGGTGAAAATCCCACAGAGTTTGGCCTCGAAAATATTGCTGGGGACAGGTGGACAGGAACCCAAAATGATAATGCTAAGGAAGTTGCCAATAGACTTAAAGACCATCAAAAAAGATTCGCGCCTATAACTGTATTACATGAAAAAGGTGCAGCTAAAGAAATTACTAATATGGAAAATAGAAATGTAAAAACTAACCTCTCATACTTATTTGCATGTTTTGCGGTTGCCTGGATTGCATTCTTTGTGTACTTATTAATTATAAATGGAAGATTAAGAAAGGCATTCAAATAAATAATGAAAGACAATGATAAAAACTCAGGCGAATTGGCTCAATCAAATCCAGTATTTATCTCATCAAAATTAAAGATTTTTATAGCTCTTTTATCAATCATCATAGCAGTTTCGTATCTTGCTGTTTCAAGTTTCGGGGCAGCAACAACAAAATACATAACTGTCCAAGATGCTCTTAATAACTCAGAAATGCCAAGGAATGAAAGTTTAGGGGTAATTGGAAAGCTTGTTCCAAATACTTTTCGCAGATCTACGGATGGATTGACAGCTTACTTTAGTATTACTGATGATGATTCACCTGAACAAATGCCTGTTTCTTATTCGGGAGAAATAGGAGAAATATTTTTTAATGAAAATGCGGAGATAATAATTCAAGGTACCATTGAAAAAGATGGGGTCTTTAAAACTACTTCCCTTTCAATCAAATGCCCTTCAAAGTATGTTGATAGATTAGAGGAAAGTAGTGATATTTGATGGATAAATCCTTAATTATCAAAGAAGAGTATTTGAATAATCCTGATATTTGGTCCGCAGGAGGCGTAGTAATTCGAAATAATAATGACAGCCTTGAAGTCTTAATATGTGAAAGATTCTCAGAAAATCTAGTAGCTCTCCCAAAAGGTAAGCCAAACAAAGGTGAGGATGAGCCTGAAACAGCCTTAAGAGAAGTTAAAGAAGAAACAGGAATTAATGTAAGTATTATAAAGAAAATCAAAGATATATTTTACTCATTTGAAGCATTAGAGAGCATAGTGAATAAGAAGGTCTCTTTTTTTCTTATGGCGCAACAAGGTGGCAATATCATGGATCATGACGACGAATTTGATAAAGTATATTGGGAACAGATAGATTCTGCTTTGGAAAAATTAACTTTTCAAGGAGAGAAAGATGTACTGGAAGAAGCTATTAAATTGGTCAAAAGCGCCTGATATTGAAGAGCCTGAAGAAATTAAAGGTTCAAAAATAAATTTGCGCTCAAAAAAAATTGAAGATGCCGAACAGGATTATGAGTGGAGATCTGATCAAGAGCTCTCGGCACTAGATGCAACTGTACCTATAAATATATCATTAAGGGAATATATTTCTCATTTTAAGGATGAGCTTAAGTATCCAGTTCCATGGTCAGTAAAATACGCAATAGAAGACAAAAATGGATATTTAATTGGGAACATAATGTATTACGACATTGACCCAATAGAAAAGGAAGCAGAAATCGGAATTATAATCGGAAATAAAGCATTTTTAAGTAAAGGCTTCGGAACTGACGCACTGCATACCCTTGTATCTCATGTATTTGACACAACAAATATTATGTTGCTATATCTTCATACCCTCACAACAAATCATAGGGCAATAAAAGCATTTAAAAAAGTTGGATTTAAAGAAGTCGGTCCTGTCAGGAAAGAAGGCATGAATTTTATTAAGATGGACTTATTAAAAAATGATTGGGAGAAAATTAATCCTCAAAATAATCGCTAAAATCATCTTCATCCATTAAACCTTTGGCGGCTTCAAAATCTTTTAAAAAATTAAAATCCTGATCATTATCTTGGCTTTCTTTATGTATAGATCCAAAAGCAGGAAGTATCAACTTAGGTTCATCAATTCCATCAAACTTTATTAGTAGCTCATCTTCATCATTGCTATTATTCATTGAAACAACTATTCCTTTTCCAAATACCTTATGTGTTACTACGTCTGAGATAGAAAAATTTGAATGATTCACGGCTTTCTTTTCTGGAGGCCTTGAATAATCTTCCCGCCTAAAATTCTTTTCAGTATAATTAATTGATCCAAAATCGTCATAATCGGCCGTCTTGAGAAGATCCCTTGGTATCTCTGACAAAAATTGGGAAGGAATTTGGCTTTGAGAAAACATACTCTTTCCTTGATTGTTCCATGTAACCCTGTTGAGACAGTTGGTTAGGTACAACCTTTCTTTGGCTCTTGTAATTCCCACATAGCACAATCTTCTCTCCTCCTCCATTTCCTTAGGATCATCAATTGACCTAATATGCGGAAGCATACCCTGCTCAAACCCAATTATAAATACCACTGAGTACTCAAGGCCTTTCGCTTGATGCAAGGTTATGAGGGTTACTTTTTGAATTTTTGCATCTGATTCAGACGAATCATCCGACTTTGCTAAAAGCGCAAATTTTTGAACAAACTCAACTGTTTTGTCAAAAGGGTCAGTTATGTTCAAAGATATTTCTCTTGCTTTAACCTTTAACTCTTCTATATTCCTGATTCTATTGTCGTAATCAGGATCTTCTTCAAGGTAAGTTCCATACCCTGAAGTTTCAATTATCTCTGAAATAAGACTTTCAGTACTTAGAACCTTCGCCTTATGGCTCATTTTACTAATCATTTCGGCAAATTTACCCAATGCTGATTCTGCCCTCTTATTTAACTTTAAGTCTTCCGTCCATGTCTTGCTAATCAAATAACTCAAAATACTTTCATGTTGGCTTTGAGACATGAATGCTTGCCTGAAAGATTCGTAGGTTGCATCACTTATCCCTCTTCTGGGTGTATTAATAATTCGAGACAAAGAAATTTCATCATTTGGATTTATCAGCACAGAAATATATGCAAGCATATCTTTAATTTCTCTCCTCTCCCTAAAGCCAACTGCTCCTATAAGTCTATAAGGAATACGCAATTCTTCTAGCTTGTCCTCCATGCTCCTAGACTGTGAATTAACTCTATACATGACCGCAATCTCTTCAGGGGATATTCCCTTATTTATAAGATAACTCAACTCTCTGGTTACAAATTCTGCCTCAGATGATGGATTCCTGGCTGTTATCAATACTGTGTCATTTCCGTCTTTGTTTCCTGTCCAGAGTTCTCTTTTAAACCTTTCCGTGTTATTTGAGATCAATTTATCCGCTACCGATATGATTGATTTAGTAGATCTATAATTCTGATCAAGCTTTATTATTGAGGAGTCAGGAAATGATTTTTCAAAATCTAGCAAATTCCTTGGCTCCGCATTTCTCCAAGAATAAATTGATTGGTCTGGGTCGCCAACAACAAAAATATTTTTATTTTTTTCGGTTAGTTTTCTAGATATTTCTAGCTGTAATTTGTTTGTATCTTGAAATTCGTCTACCAAGAGGTATTGGTATCTATCTTCTATCTCATCCCTTGCATCCTGAAAGTTTTCAAGCAATAAAACAACTTTTAAAAGTAGGTCATCAAAATCTAATGAGTTAGCTATCTTGAGAGCCTTTTCATACCTATCATAAATTTCATAAATAGTTTGAGAAAACAAAGCTCCATCAGGATCATTCTGTTCTCTTAAAATATATTCAGAAGAAGTCAATTTGTTATTTTTTGCAACTGAAATCTCGGAAAAAAATGTTGATATCTTAAATGGAAGTTTCTTGGGATCCTTGTTCATATCCTTCAAGATTCTCTTAACTAATCTTAGTTGATCAGAATCGTCATAGATTGAAAAATTCGGCTCAACATTTATTCTTGTTCCGTATTGACGAAGAAGAGATACACACAAGCTATGAAAAGTGGAGATATTGACTCCGGGCTGATTTGTCAGCGCAAGACATCTCTCTCTCATTTCGTCTGCGGCCTTATTTGTAAAAGTAACAGCAAGTATTTTTTCTGGTAAGACTTTATGCTGACTTATTAAATAGGAAACCCTGTTTGCAATAACTCTTGTTTTTCCTGATCCAGGACCGGCAATAATCATCGCAGGTCCATCCTTATGAACTACTGCTGCTTTTTGAATTTCAGATAGATTATCTAGTTCTTTTTCCATGCAAAGTTACCTGTTAAATGATTACTACCTGCTAACGCAAGCTACACGCTAAAGAGTATTAAGATCCATAGCTTTGTCAACGGCATGCTGACTAAGGTTGCTTGTAAAGTGACTTAGGCAACTTTTCAGTTTTTCAATATGATCAAATTTGGACTTATAAACTATTCCGGAGATCTTATCAGCCGCCTCGTGAGTATTGTAGTCAACCAAAATTAGTGGAATTTGAAGCTTCTTGGCTTCATAAGTTACATACTCAATGGGCTCTATTCCCTTGGTTAGTACTATACCTTTAACATTTCCTCCTGCCTGCAATGCTCCTAATTGAAGGTCCGGCCTATCTCCTCTTATAAGAGCAAGAACATCTTTTTGAGATTCGTAATACAGAACGCTCCAGTCAAGAACAATTCCTCCTATTAGCACATTAAGTACTAGCTCATTTTTCTTGTCAGATTCATAAATATATTTTCCTTTAAGATGCTTCACATACTGATCAACAGTACTTGAAATCATGTGTCTGTTCTCAGGAATAACACTCAAAACTCCATCCTCGCTACCTGGCCTCGCTGAATCGATTCTATGTCTTGAAATATTGTTGTAAATTATGCCAGCCAAGTGCTCCCCAAGTTCTTCTTTTGCCTTTTGAACTTTTTCAATTGAATCAGCAACTAGTAAAATTTTAGAATTACTGGACTCAGCAAGTTTTTTGTTGTGACTCATATCAGTAGAACTTGATTCAGATATGAGCATTTTTTCATTAGAATTTTTTAATATAATATCTGAAATTTTTCCTATCTCTTTGTCAGATACTGCATTGGTGTCAATAGTCTCAAGTCCAGATAAAACTTCAACGCCAGGCAATTCGAGTGACTCCTTGTTGGATTCAGAAGATCCATGTATTGCGGGTATTGTTGAAACTAAAAATCCCCTAGATCTTAAATACAAAGAGACCACAGAACGAACCATGGTTTTGCCACTTTTCGACTTGTCGGATGCTATTATTATTGAAGGCATAAATTTAACTATATATTTTTACATTTCGGTCATCAAGAATATTTTAGCACTTGAAAAGAATTGCAACCTAAAATAACATCGTATGATTGCGTGCCTCGGTAGCTCAGTTGGTAGAGCAATGGACTGAAAATCCATGTGTCGGCGGTTCGAGCCCGCCCTGAGGCACCACTTTTGAAGGGAGAAAATAATGAAAGTACTTGTAACCGGAGGAAGTGGGAGGGCAGGCAAATATGTAATCAGGGAGCTTCTGGATAACGGGCACAGCGTAGTAAATGCGGACGTAGTGAATGGATATCTTGAAGACAGGAATCCGGAGCTCGCCTACAAGAAAATAGATTTTACAGACTACGGAGAAACGGTGTTTGCAACTTCAGGTTGCGATGCAATTATTCATTTAGCAGCCATCCCAAGTCCTGGAGTAATTCCTAATCAGGAAGTTTTCAGGGTAAACATGACTTCCACATTCAACATTCTAGAGGCTGCCGAGGAAAAGGGAATAGAAAAAATAGTTTTAGCATCTTCAGTAAATGCCTTGGGGGCCGGATGGCCCGCAACACTCTGGGGAGAGCCTCCCATCCCACCTGAATATTTTCCTATAGACGAAAACCACTCAACCAGAAACAAGGATGTTTATAGCATGACAAAGTGGCTCGGCGAAGAAATGGGCGAATCCTTTGCCAGAAAAAGGAAAGTGCAGATTTCTAACATGCGCTTCCATGCACTCTGGGACGAAGATATGGCAAAAAATTATGTTAAAGCTGAGAAGAAAATGGATCTAACTGGACATAATGCTGCAGGATTTTTCTCATGGACCGATAGAAGGGATGCGGCGTCTGCATGCAGGTTAAGTATAGAGGGAGACTGGACTGGTCATGAGGCTTTTTTTATTAATGGAAAAGATACTGTCTTAGATATTCCAACTAAAGATGCTACTAATGAACTTTTTCCTAATGTGCCTTTCACAAAAGAAATAGAAGAATATGGAACTTTATTAGATATAGATAAAGCGAAAGAAATACTGGGATGGGAACCAAAATATTCTTGGAGAGATGCGAATAACTGGTAAAAATAGGTGTTTTCTATTAATATTTTTTAACCAAAATGCGGCTATCGTATAATGGTTATTATGGAACCTTGCCAAGGTTCAGATACGGATTCGATTTCCGTTAGCCGCTCCAAATTATATCTTTTTATTTCTAGATTTTATCGACTCTGACTTCCTTCTTATCAGGTCCATTATTAGGTTGACGGACTTTCGATTATCCGAAGTCTTTCTCTTGAGGGATTCCCTCTTTTTATCTCTTCTTTCACCTTTAGTATCCATACATAGAATCTATCACTAATGACTTGTTTTAAAAATATAGCAATTCTATTACGATATAAGAATGAGTAGAGAGAACACATTCACTATAGACACATCATCCATAAAATTTGGAAAAGGTTGTACTGATGAAGTAGGGTACGAAGCCAGAAGATTCGGCATTGAAAATGCAATGATCGTAACTGACAATGTCATATCTCAACTCCCTCTATTTGAAAAAGCTCTTAAGTCTCTAGAAAAGGAAAAGGTTAGTTATTCGGTGTTCGATAGGGTCAGCGTCGAGCCGACAGACACATCTTTCAAGGAAGCCTCCCAATTTGCGCTAGACGGAAACTTCGACGGAATAATAGCTATCGGAGGAGGATCCTCTATGGACACCGCCAAGGGAGCCAACCTCTACTCCACATACCCTGCAGACTTCCTTGACTACGTAAATGCTCCTATAGGAAAAGGCATAAGAGTGCCGGGGGCCCTGAAGCCCTGTATATGCATTCCTACAACAGCGGGCACAGGGTCAGAAACTACCGGCGGAGCAATATTCGATCTTGAGGAGATGCACGCAAAGACCGGGCTTTCCGACAGATTCCTGAGACCTAGCGTTGGAATAATCGATCCAGAAAATATCAAAACAATGCCTAGAATGGTAGCCGCATGCAGCGGATTCGACGTGCTGTGTCACGGCATAGAATCTTATACGGCGATGCCCTTCTCAGACAGGGAGAGCCCATATGATCCAGGTGAAAGACCTGCCTATCAGGGATCAAATCCTGTAAGCGATGTGTGGTCAATGAGAACCATAGAAGTGGTATCCCAAAACATAGTTGAGTCTATAAATAATCCTGAAAATGAAGAAGCGAGGGAAAGCATGATGCTTGCCGCATCCGCTGCTGGGGTAGGATTTGGAAACGCGGGAGTACATCTTCCTCATGGAATGTCTTATGCGGTTTCCGGAAACGTCAAGGAGTTTGCTCCGAAAGGATACCCACAGGGAAAGCCAATAGTTCCTCATGGACTCTCCGTTATACTTAATGCGCCTGCTGTATTCAGATTTACCTCTTCATCCAATCCAGAAAAACATCTGAAGGCAGCTTCTCTTCTGGGAGTGGATACTTCAAATATCAATGAAGAGAATGCTGGAGATGCAATCGCGGACAAACTCATAGAGCTTTTAAGAGAGCTTAATATGCCTAACGGACTTAGCGGACTTGGATACACAGAAAAGGACGTGGCAACCCTTGTGGAAGGAACGCTTCCACAGCATAGAGTAACTAAGCTCTCCCCAATACCAGTGGGCAGAAAAGATTTCGAAATGCTATTCTCGGAATCCTTAAAACTCTGGTAATTAAATTGCATGACAAGGATTAATTTAGTACATCCAAAAGAACTATCCAATCAGCATCTTATAGCTGAGTACCGAGAAATCTTTATGGTCGGACCTGCCCTTCAGAGAAGTATGAAATCTAAAAACTGGAATAAGACGAGACAGGATATTCCCTCGGAATTTACTCTTAATACTGGGCACGTCAAATTCTTTTATAATAAGGGCAAATACCTAAATAATAGGTATAAATTAATAGTCAAAGAGATGAAGAGGAGGGGGATGAATCCAGATTCGAATCGCAAATTCAAGAAGGAACAATTTCCTTCAAAATTTTATAAGGACTGGTCGCCAACCTTAAAAGATTTAGAAATTATCAGAAAAAGAATTAATGAAAAAATTGAATTAAAGCCAGGATGGTATAAGTGGAATTAGAAATAACATTACTGATTCTTTTCTCGGCAGTGATTCACTCTATATGGAATATACAATTAAAAAAATCAAATGACCCCATTACATATGTTATTGCTATTGCTATTGTAGGCTGGGTAATATTTACTCCCTATGCAATATACAGGTTTTTTAATTCATCAATTTCAGCAGAAACATTTCTTTTTACTTTTTCAAGCTTTTTAATTCATTTTTTATACTTTTTATTTCTTGGAAGGGCTTATGAAAAGTTTGAACTTTCAGTTGTCTACCCTATAGCGAGAGGGCTTTCAGTTTTCCTAATACCTATATACGGAATATTAATTCTAAATGAGGATATGACATTTCAGGCTATTGGTGGGTGCTGCTTCATAATATTAGGAATAATAATGACAGGATCCATCTCAATTGGCGACGTAACAAACAGAGATAAAAGAAAATTATTCTTAAAAAGCGGAGCCTTCTCGGCCATATTGATTGGAATAATAATTTCTTTGTATTCTCTGGTGGATAAGAAAGCCGCTTCAGGAATTGACCCTGTTCTGTTCGTTTGGATTACGGATATGTCTGCAGTAATTTTAGGGATGAGGTATCTTAGAAATTCAAATTTCAAAAACCATTTTACAAGAGGAAATATCAGGTTGATAATTCCTGGAGTTTTCCAGTTCAGTTCCTACGTAATCGTTATATACGCATATTCCTCCACAATGCTAAGTTATGCCGGAACCTTCAGAGAAATCGGAACGGTATTTGGTGCAATATTTGCAAAGATTTTTTTAAAAGAAGAATTCGGAAGAAAAAAGACGCTTGGGATCTTGTTGATAGTAGCAGGGGCTTTTCTTATATCAATTTTCTAGCCTTTTAAACCAGTTCCTTCAAGTGAATAAACTGCTCCAGTGGCAAAGGTAACATACAATACATCCCCCATATCTCCTCCAAAAGTGCAATTGGTTGGAGCATTCTCTGGAGCTTCGAATGTCTGTATAACTCTGCCTTCAGGATCAAAATGATAGATCATAGAACCAGGCCCAGATGCTTCAAAGCCTGCAGTCGCCACTATGTTTCCTTCGCTGTCCAAAGTCATTCCGTCTACGCCTCGATGTGGGCCAAAATCATGCATGACTTCATATGGACCAAGATTAAAGTTGTCATTGATCTTATAAGATCTAAGCTCTCTTCTTATGTCAGGATTATCAAAATTGTGTGGGCTGTTTGCGACATAAAGTCTCCCCGAATCCTTAGACAGCAGAACACCATTGGGCCTGTCTGTATCAAATGTCGCTCTTTTTACTTTCCAAGAAGATCCTTCATCGGATGCCAGATAAACCGATTCATGCTCTATTGACAGGGGTCTTCCTCCGTAATTTGGATCAGAAAACCAAATCTTTTTTCCATCCGGAAATATCGCAAGGTCATTTGGCTCATTGAATTTTTTACCTTCAAATTCAGTTGCCACAACTTCTGTATCTTTTCCTGATTGATAACTTACCAGCCTTCTTCCCTCTCCCTCGCATGCATAAAGTTTTCCATTAGAATCCAGTAGCATCCCGTTGCTACCTCCAGTATTTTTTCTCCATATGCTGTTAGATCCGTCCTTGGGATTGTAGATCCATGTAATACTTTCAGCACATTGGGAATATAATAATCCTTCACTTGTCCATGTGGGGCCTTCCGTTAAATTACTTTGATTAGCTATTTTTTTCCAATTTAAATCTTTCATCATTAACCTCCTCTTGGATACAGCAAAGATCCCTTAAATCCAGAATTCCTAATTCTGTAAAGATGACCTTCTAGACTGGTTACATAAATATCTTCAAGGTCCTTTCCTCCAAATGTTATATTGGAAGGCCTCATGCAAGGAGTCCTGACTGTTTCAATTATTCTGCCTCTTGGATTAAAAATATATATCATGGGACCTGGCCCGGATATCTCCCATCCGCAAGTAGCTAATATGTTCCCTTCAGAGTCAAGTGTCATGCCGTCTATTCCTCTGTGTGGGCCAAAATCATGCAGGACTTCATATTTTCCAAGAGTTCCATCGCCTAGGACGGGATAGGATCTCAACTGCCTTCTTTGATTGCCGCTAAAATCGCTTTGGGCTACAAATAGGTTCTTGTAATCTTCAGAAAAAAGAATTCCGTTGGGAGAAGAGCAATCAAATGTCATCCTCTCAGTTTCATAATTTCCATCTCGGGACTTTGAAGCCTTTATCACAGAAGAAAAGTGCAGGTCTGGCTTATTGTCAATGGAAGATATCTGATCTGAAAACCAAATATTATCTTCTAAATCAACTGCCAAGTCATTGGGGGCATTTAGTCTCTTACCCTGAAGTTTGTCCGCAACTACAACGACTGCCTCATTATCATATCTTACAATTCTTCTGCCCTTCTGCTCGCATCCAAACAGCTCTCCTTTTGAATTATAGTTCAGTCCATTTACACCCAAAGTTCCCTCAATATCAATCGAAATATTATTATTTGATGGGTCCAACTTTAAGATCCTGTTTTCTCTACCGTCTGTAAAAAGTATATTCTTACCGTCCCAAACAGGCCCCTCTGTAAGGTTTCCATTCGCTCTTTTTAACTCTTCAAATTTCCACATATTTTTTTTAAATTACTATAAACTTCTTAACAAATATATAAGAAAAGGGAGGTCTTATGAAAGTTCTTGTAACAGGAGGTTCTGGCATAGTAGGTCATTATGTTATAGACGAACTGCTAAGAAACAATCATGAAGTGGTAAATGCGGACAAGGTAAGATGGGGTGCACTTTCACATAGTGGCACAACAGCTACAGCCAAGGCTGATGTAGCTCTCGAGATGAGAAAATCATGGGGAGAATTGCCAACTTTTTTTGAAGTTGATGTAACCGATTACGGACAGGTAGTATCTGCAATGGAAGGATGCGAAGGAGTAATTCATTTAGCAGCTTGTCCTAGCGCGCAGTACTATACTGAAGAATTCGTATTCTTCACAAACACAACATCGATGTGGAACGTATGTCGAGCAGCAGAGCAACTAGGGATAAAAAATGTTATTCTCGGATCGTCCTATAATTCAATTGGCGCAATGGGAACGGCCGCCAGATGGGATAAAAATGAGGTAAAGCCCCCTGAATATTTTCCAATAGATCAATACCAAGGAACAAGGTCTGAAGATCCTTACTCAGTAGCTAAATGGATAGGAGAACAGGTTGGGGATGCCTTTGCAAGAAGGAATCCAGATATGTCTATTGGTAGTATGAGATTCAATGGAATGTGGGATGATGAAAAATTTAATGAACTGAACAAAAATCCAATTTCAAATGCTTGGGAGAGATGCCAAGGATTTTGGACATATCTTCACATAAAGGATGCAGCAATCGCCTGCAGAATGGCAGTTGAAAAACCTAAGTGGAAAGGCCACGAAAAATTCTTCCTTAATGCGAAAGACACAATGATAACAATAGAGACAATGGAGGCTATAAAAATTGTATATCCTGACGTCGAGCTAAGAGAGGAAATTACCGGGCACAATGCTCCTCTTAAAATAGATCTTGCTAAAGAAAAGTTCGACTGGGAGCCTAAATTTTCTTGGAGAGATTCTATCTTTGGCTAGATAACATCCTGAGACTGTTCTCCCAAACCTTCAATACCAAGCTTCATAGAATCTCCGGCCTTTAGGTAAGTTGGGGGATTCATTCCAGACCCTACGCCTGGAGGAGTTCCAGTGGAAATTATATCTCCAGGCTGAAGAGACATAAATTGACTTAGATAGCTAATTGTAAAAAATACTTTGTGAATCATGGTATTTGTATTGCCGTCCTGAACTCTTTGACCGTTAAGTTCAAGCCAAAGATTCAAGTTCTGAGGATCTTCTACTTCGTCCCTTGTAACTAAATATGGACCAATTGGACCGAAAGTATCACAGCTTTTTCCTTTTACCCATTGGCCTAATTTTTCTAATTGAAATTCTCTTTCACTTAGGTCATTTATTACACAATATCCAGCAACATAATCTTCAGCTTCTGACTCAGAAATATATTTTGCTTCTTTTCCAATTACTACTCCCAGTTCTACCTCCCAATCAGATTTAACAGAATTTTTAGGGATAACCACTTTATCGTTAGGGCCACTGATAGCGCTAGTAGCCTTCATAAACAGGATTGGTTCTGCAGGCGGATCCATTCCAACCTCTTTTGCATGATCAGAATAATTAAGCCCTATACACAAAAATTTTCCTGCGTCTCCTACGCACGGCGCATAGTCTATATCTCCCTGAACTAAAGGCAGAGAGCTTAGGTCTGAGTTCTTTATTACAGAGAGCGCTTCATCTGTAATGGTTAGCCCGTTCCAATCTTTTACTAATCCTGAAGCATCCCTAGTAGAGCCTGAGTCGTCTAATATTCCAGGCTTAACTTTTCCGTTTTCTCTATACCTTAGCAGTTTCATCTTGTCCTCTTATATTGTTTTTTCATTTACATTAGAATACATTTTTAAGTTAAAAATTCCAAACAGAAATTAGGCTTCAATATGTCGAATAAGAAAATAGTAATGATAAAAAAACCAATAGATTTTCCTGGAGAATCTAACTTTAAATTAATTAGCGAAGATTTAATTGGCTTAAATAAGGGAGAAGTCAGACTTCAAACTTTGTGGTTATCTTTGGATCCATATATGAGGGGTGCCATGAATAGAATTGGTGAAGGGGAGACAATGGTCGGAGAGCTAATTGGAAAAGTTACAGAGTCCAAATCTGAAATCATTCCTGAGGGAACTATTGTTCTGAGCAAAGCTGGATGGCAAACAAGTCCTGTAGTCAATGAAAATGATATAAAAATTGTTGATTCTAGAATAAGCCCATTAAGCCTAGCTCTTGGAGCAATTGGTATGCCAGGACTGACTGCGTACTTTGGGCTTACAAAAATAGGAAAGCCCCAAATAGGAGAAACAGTAGTTGTATCTGCAGGAAGTGGTGCCGTGGGTTCTGTTGTCGGTCAAATTTCAAAAAAATTAGGGTGCAAAGTAGTTGGGATCGCTGGTTCAGATAAGAAGGTAGAATATATGACTAGCGAATTAGGATTTAATTATGGCATAAATTATAAAAATTCGGATTGGACTGAGAGTCTTAGTAAAAGTACCGAGGGTGGAGTAGATATTTATTTTGATAATGTGGGTGGAATAATCAGCGACGAAGTAATCGATAGAATTAACGAAAAGGCCAGGGTACTTATTTGTGGGCAAATTTCTCAGTACAACAATTCTGAGGTTGAGCTGGGACCAAGAAATTTAAAGCAATTTTTATTTAAGAGAGCAAAATTGGAAGGATTTATGGTTTACACCTATGAAGATCAATATAAAGAAGGATTAGATTTTCTCATAAATATGTTCAATCAAGATGAACTGAGATTTAAGGAAACTGTGATTGAGGGAATAGAAAATGCTCCTTCTGCATTTTCAAAGTTATTTACTGGAGAAAATTTCGGAAAGCTAGTCATAAAAATTACGTAGCATAATCAATCTTTAGACTTCGAAAGAAGGGCGAAGATTATTGAAATGAAATTAATTCCTAATAAAGTAAAATATGTATTTCTAAATCCGTCCATAAACGCAAGTATTTGATTGCTATCATAATAATCTGTGGAGGAAAAATCTGGATTCAAATTCAAATTTATAAAAGACAAAGTAATTACACTTGAAGCTATGGCTATTGAAGTTCCCATAGCTATTGTTCTAACAAGATTTATCAAAGCCGAAACAGAACCATACATATACTTTGGGACCAATGAAACAGTTTGGCTACCGTTAGGAGAGGCCCAAATTCCCATACCAAGGCCATGAAAAACCAATATAGATATCAATAATAAATTTGAAGAGTCTTTTGACAATTGAGAGAACATAATTCCAGCCAAGAAAACTATTATTAGTCCTAATAATATGAAAGGCTTTTCTCCAAATTTATCTGACAGCCTTCCACTTACACTTGCTGTTATTGCCATTCCAACTGCACCAGGGAAAATTAAAAGTCCGGCTTGATCTGCAGGGATTCCTTTTACCATTTGAATATAAAATGGCATAAGAAATAAAGTAGAACTTCCTGCCAAAAATCCAAAAAGTCTAGTTCCCATTGAAAAAATAAATCTAGAGTTCTTCAATAAAATCGTGTCTAGAATCGGAGTATCCGCCTTTGATTCAACATAAATAAATAATGAAAAAAGTATAAATACAGCGAATATGCTCCCAATTATTAATAAAAGAGACATCGAGATAATACTAAAATTAATTGAAAAAAGTAAAACGCTAAATGCAATGGCTGATATCAATGATCCAGCATAATCAAAGTTACCTGAATTTTTTTTCCTAGATGCATCTACAACATTTGGATCTAAATAATAAACCGCTAAAAAAAACACTGGAACGCTTAATATGAATTGAGTTAAAAAAACTGATTCCCACCCAAAATTAGAAACTAAAAATCCTCCAAATATTGGTCCTGAAATCGCAGCTAATCCCACTGTAGTCGTGTTTGCACCTAGTCCAGTTCCTCTTTCTTTATCTCCAAATATCATCATGACCATGGCCAGCCCTGTACTCATTCTCATAGCCGCACCTATCGAAACTATAATTCTTAGGAAAAGTAAAAATATAAAGTTTTGAGAAAGAGAACATAATAGTGACCCAACAGCCATTATCACAACTCCAAATAAATACAGTCTTTTCCTTCCTATTCTGTCTGACATATTGCCCGCAGGCAAGAGTATCGCAACGACTGTAATTGTAGAAACTAATGAGATCCAAGCGGCTTTTGAAATATCTAATGAAAAATCTTTTGAGATTTGAGGGAGAGCTATGCCTATCATGCTTCCATCTAAAACTGCAGAAAAAAGACCAATTGCAATTGCAGAAAATGGCAGCCACTTTCTCTGAGAGGTTTTCATTCTAATTTGCCAGCTAAATCCCTACAGTTATTAAGTAAATCTTGGCATAAAATCACTGCGTTACCAGCTACTACATAAGACTGATAAGAAACACGATTATTAGTTGAAGTAATTATTCCTCCCTTAGAATTTGCATTTACTGCCCTACCTACAGCGGCCTCTGCGCTATCTGCCCCAGAAGACATAGCTTTTGAATGATCTTCATAAAATCTAATTTCTATGTCTTTTTTATTATAGAAGCCATACCAAATTTCCTGGGCATCAGGAGTTAAGAGTTTTCCTTCTTTATCTAAAGCATCTGTTATAAATGATTTTGATTTTTTCCAGCCTGCATTTACAAAATTTTCAACATTGAAATATCCATCTTCCTTAGTAATAAAAAAATAAGAAAACTCCTCAGAAACAGTGCTTGTTTCATCTTCGGAAATATCGCCTGAGCTACAACTCAAAAGAACCAAAGAAAATATATAAAATGAAAATGAAATTTTACGCACAGTCAACAGACTGATTAAAATTGAATTCTGACATTCCGTCCTGATTTATTTCACTCATCTTTATTCTTGTGTCCTCCCATAAATCTTTCCATTTATTTGCGTCCCTAAATTCAGAAGATACATCATCCCTACTTCTTGCAACGAAGCCTGGAAAAACTTCTCTGCCTGTATCCTGGCCAATTGGGTTATATCTTAAGTCAAAACTCCATCTTATATTATCGCTTATGTTTGACAAAGAAGCATGGACAGTTTTTTTGTGTAATATAACTAAATCTCCTCTATCTAAAGGGACCGGCACCGCTCCTCCTTCATCAAATAAATGTTCAGGGATCTGAGTCAAGCCTAAATTTTTATAATTTGCACAATGCCTTAATAGCTCTCCTTTATGGCTTCCAGGTACAACTTTTAGAGGTCCCGCCTCTACGGGAGCATCAAAAATAGGAAACCAAACTGTTAGCATTTCTGTTTCTTGAGCTTTTTCATTAACAACACCTGCATCCTGATGATATGCAGTAGCGCCTATAATAGGTTGACCCATATCATTCTTAGGGAGCAACCTTTCCGGAGGCTTTATTCTTACATGCTGAACAGGATTAGAATATATTTCTGAACCTATAATCGATTCAACTATGTCTAAAATTTCTTCACATACAAGAGCTTTAAAAATAGCGTCCCCAAACCACATGGGGGTATCTTTTTTAACTCCCTGAAAGGGTAATGAAAAGTCAAAATACTGCGCATGTACTTCGCCTGTTTCTTGCATCACTTTTGTAATTCTTTCTCCAAAATTAAGTTTTTCATGACTTGAAGAAATCCTATTTTCTTTTACTAAGTCTGAACACAAATTATCCAGCACAGAATGATACTCACTAATTATTGGATCTAATATTTTCTCAGGATCGAAGACATTTTTAAGAGGTAAAAAGCCAAATTCATCAAAATAATCTATCTGTTTTTCAGTTAATTTAGGCATAATCAGTTATTCTTTTAGTTTGTGAAATATTAATTAAATTAAACTTAAAATTCAAATTATAAATTGCCTAAGTATGTAGTATCATGAAACGATGAATAATAAATATAAAAACAATTTTGCTGAATCTGCCAATAATCATATGTATATTGGAATGATTAATGAGTCTAGCTTAGAAATAGAAGGAGGCCCATTAATAGTAAAAAAGGCAGACGGAATTTACCTTACCTCCTATGACAATGAGGAATATCTAGACGGCATAAGCGGAATGTATTTTAGAAATGTTGGCCACGGAAGAGAAGAAATAGCCAAAGCAATATATGAACAATTAACAGACGTAAGCATGAATGTTTATGCGGGCATTACTCCAGTTGCTGTTAAATTAGCAAAAAAAATTGCTGATATTACACCAGGCAATCTAAATAAAACATTTTTTTGCCAAGGAGGATCTGAAGCAAACGAATCGAGCTTAAAAATGGCCCAAGCATACCATGTAAGAAATGGTGAAAGAGGCAGATATAAAATAATTTCTAGAGATGGCTCTTATCATGGCTCCACTTATCAAACAATGTGGCTAGGCGGCCATCCTGGCTTCCCAAGAACTGACTATCATCCTGCACCAACAAACCTAATACACGTTGATCAACCAAATTATTATAAAAGGCCTATTAAAGATCAAAGCCCTGAAGAATTTGCTGAATACTTAATTAAAGACATAGAAGACAAAATCCTATTTCATGGACCAGATTCAATATCATGTTTTATGGGAGAACCAGTTTCTCAACCACTTGGAGGGGTTGTTCCTCCAGACAACTACTGGCCAATGGTAAGGGAGATATGTGATAAATATGGAATATTATTAATCTTCGATGAAGTAATTACAGGATTTGGGAGATTGGGGGAATGGTTCGGTTCTAATATAGCTAATGTTACACCTGATATTATGAGTTTTGCTAAAGGTGTAACAAGTGGATATTTTCCTTTAGGAGGGTCCATTTCTACAAAAAAGATATCAGATTCTTTCCTTGGAGATCCTTCTAACTCATGGTCTCATATGTATACATATTCAGCACATCCTGGAGGCGCTGCTGCGGGATTAAAAAACCTTGAAATTGTTGAAAGAGAAAACTTAGTTGAAAATGCCAAAAAAAGAGGCCAACAACTGTTTGATAATCTCTCAGAAATAAAAGATAAATATAAGATAGTTGGAGACAATAGAGGCATAGGTCTTCTTCAGGGGCTAGAAATAGTAAAAGATGAAGAAACTAAAGAGCACTTCGAACCTTCTCTTCATTTAAATCAAATTCTTACAGAAAAATTAAAAAAACGAGGCATCTGGATAAGAGTGCCTGCATTCATTTTGCCTATTGCTCCTGCCCTTACTGTTACAAAAGATCAAATAGATCAAATTTGCGTTGCAGTTGACGAGTCGCTTGGAGAATTAGAAAAAGAAAATTCTTAGTATAAATAAGAATATCTTTCTTTCAGATACTTAAAAGCTGAGTAAACTCCTATAATTGCTCCAATTAACAATACAGATAAGGAAAATTCATGAAAATAGGTCCAAATGGCCAATGTAGAGTCTTTTACCAATGGTGCGCCAACCACTAAGCTTATTCCGCTCATTTGAATAATGGTCTTAACTTTTCCTAGACTTGAGACTTCAACTAATTTACCTTTCTCTGATGTAGCCATCCATTCTCTTAAAGACATTATTAATATTTCTCTCGAAATAATCACTACAGAAATAATAAATAAAGCATTAGAATCTCTATTGAATACTAAAGATATCAAGACTAGGAAAACTAAAAATTTATCAGCAATAGGATCAAGGAAAGCCCCAAATTTGGAAGGATTTTCCTGCCTTCTTGCAATTGCACCATCTAATGCATCACTCAATGAACCTGCCACAAATAAGATTACAGAAATCAGCGTAAAAAAATTAGAATCATAACATATCAACCACGCTACAATCCCAGCTAAAATAAATCTTGTAGATGTAATTATTGTTGGAAGATTTCTCATGCTCATAAAATTAAGTTTAGTCTAAATCGACAGGAAGTCCTTCTAGATGACCTTTCTTATTCATTACTTTCCATTCATCCATGAAAATTTTATTCCATTTATCTGTATAAGTATTCTTTAGCATTTCTTGAAAAACTGGCCAAAAAACTATTATGCCATCTGCTCCATCTTTTAGAACCGAATGCGCCACATCTATAGATCTAACAAGTGCTGCAGTAATTTTTGGTCTCTGATCCCAATTTTTAAATGTATCCACGCAATCTTTAACTAATTTAGATGGGCTTACTCCTATCTCTTTCATAGGCTCGCAAAACGGAAGAATATGATCAGCACCTGCTTGAGCCACAGCTACTGCTTGATTTAATGAAAATACTGTTGTGCAAAATGTTTCTATTCCTTCTTTTTTAAGAAATGAAAAAGCATCCAATGCAATCTCGCTACAAGGGATTTTTAAAATTATTTGGTCAGACATCTTAGTAAATACTTCTCCTACATCAAGAAGTTCTTGAGTTGATTCTCCGTCTATTTCAATTGCAATTTTTTTATCAGTTATTTCAAGATATTTCTTTGTAAGGTTGATCAATGAGCCATACTTTTCGGTTAATTCTCTTTGAACAACTGTATTTGTGACAATTCCTGCAACACCAGAATTCATCCAACCTTTTAGATCTTCTGGATCTCCAGCAAGCCATATATCAGGACTTCTCCCTTTATTCATATTAATCTCCTATTAATCTGGTTTCTCCCAACCGGATCTTCCCCCACATCTCAAACATCTTCTTACTGTAAAAATCTCCTCAATATTTCCATCTTCTACAACATAATCTAAGATCACTCTCAAAGCTTTTGATCTGTCTGCAAGCTTATATTTATCAGCTAAATAATCGAGCATATCAGTCATGTCTTCTTGTATGCTAAATAACTCTTCTTTCTTTATACCTGCCATAAAATTCGCCTAATACAGTTTTATAGTACTTAAAGGTTAACTTTTAATTATTTATTAATCCACCCTGTATTTCTTAACAGCGTCTTCATTTATCTCGATTCCAAGTCCACTTTTAGTTGGCACTTGAATAAGCCCATTTATAAAATCAAAACCTTCAATTGCCAATTCCCGTCTAAGTGTTTCATGGCATAATTGAGGAGGCAGATATTCGATGAACCTACAAGAAGGAGTATTAAAAGCAAAATGAGCAGTTGCACTAATTGAAATAGAAGTTTTCCAGCAATGCGGTACTATTATTCTATGATTTTCATCAACAATATCTGAAACTTTTTTTGCTTCTGTTAGACCCCCAACCCTTCCTATGTCAGGTTGAGCAACATCAACTTTACCTCTTTCTATCAAATCTTTAAATTCATGTGAAGTGCTGAGCCATTCTCCTGCAGCAATTTTCATAGGGGCTTCCTCGTGCATTCTCGCGTAATCATCAAGATTGTCGGTCCATACCGGAGTTTCTAAGAAATAAATATTAAATTCACCCCAATCTTTAACTGTTCTAAGGGCTTGTTCTGCGGTTTCCCATTTGTATTGAACATCTACCATAAGTTCAATATCAGGACCCAGAGCTTTTCTAACAGCTTCTATTACCTTGGTATGCTTATCATCATCTTCATTCATTCCGTTATGAGAATATGGCCCATTCATAGTAACTTCAGATTTAACAGCCTTGAATCCCAAATTTTTTGCTTTTTCAGCCCACTCAACTAACGAGTCTCTGTATTCTTCAAAACTAGTACCTAGCGGCTGAAGAGAAGCATAGGGAGTTATAGTCTCATGTACCTTTCCTCCTAATAATTCAAATATGGGCTTATTCTCAAATTTTCCCTTGATGTCCCATAAAGCCATATCAATTGCACCAATTGCATTCACTCCAGCACCCCTTCTCCCTGTCATAGCAGTACCCACATATAATGATTTCCAACAATTTTCTATGTCTAAAGGGTCCATGCCAATTAATATATCTTTCATTGACTGATCCATTGTGTGGGTTCCAGGTGATTGTATTAGAGCTTTTACAACCCATGGATTTGTATCTGTTTCACCATAACCAGTAACTCCCTGATCTGTTTCTACAATTACTAGCACTGTATCTTGAGCTGAGGATGTGAGAGAGACATCAGCATTATCTGCAACCAATACATATGTCTTTATATCTGTGATTTTCATATGTAAAATATAATATTAATAAGGACAAAATGAAAATTTTAATACCACCGAGCGAAGGAAAATCTTCGAAAAATACAACTTCTATAAAGTTTAAAGATACTAATAGTAAGTTTAGAGATGCCATAAATCATTTAATTATTAAATTAGGTGAGCACAAACCTTTGGATCTCCAAAAGATATATGGAGTTACAAGTGAAAAGTCTGTTAAATTACATGAACAAAATTTAAATTTATTCGAATCAGAATGTTCTAAGGCAATAGAGAGGTATACGGGAGTTGTCTACAATAACTTGAGCCCAGAATCTCTAGATCATAAAGCGAATAAATTCCTCGAAGAAAATTTTTTAATTACGAGTGCACTGCTTGGTCTTATTTCTCCTAATGACCTAATTCCTGCATACAAATTAAAAATGAATGTTCTGAGACTACATGATTATTGGAATCCATTATTTACAGATCATCTTAGCAAAGAAGATTTAATAATTGATTTGCTACCTGAAGTACATAGAAAATCATACCATTCGAAAAATATTTTCAAGATAAATTTTTATTTCGAAAAAAATGGCAAATTAGTTTCTTCTGGGCATAATGGAAAAGCTATAAAAGGAAGGTATCTAAAATACATTGTGGAAAACCAAATAGACAATTTGGATGGTTTTAAAAGTTTTAATGAAGATGGTTTTAAATGGCAGGATAATGGATTTATAAAAAAAGTCTAATCCAAAATATTACCTCCATTAATATTAAGTGCTTGTCCTGTTATTTGATTAGCATCTTCTGAAGCAAGAAAAGCAATTGCATTGCCTATGTCTCTAGGTTCCTGAGGTCTTCCTAATGGGAAATTAGATTTTATTTGATCCAAAAAAATATCATATGGATCCATTTCGGCAAAATCTGGATTTAATGCTTTATGATTTTCGGCAATTTTTTGCCAAAAAGAAGTCCATAATCTCCCAGGGCACACTGTATTAACATTTATATTAAATCCTCCTAATTCAATTGCGAGTGCATGAGTAAATTGGATTGCTGCCGCTTTCGAAACCAAATATGGATTTAAAACATTACCTCTCCCTTTGTCTCCAACCCCTCTTGGCTTCCTTCCTCCTTGAGAAGAAACTATCACTATCTTGCCATTCTTTCTTTCTTTCATATGATTTTTAACAGAATCAGTCGTATTAACTAGGCCTTTTACATTTACCCTATATGTAATGTCCCAATCCTCATCATTATAATCTTTACGATCAGAGAATCCTGAAGAGCCTATTGCTCCTGCATTAGGAACACAGACATCAATTTTTCCAAACTCGCTTATTGTTCTTTCTACGAATCTATTAATATCGCCTTTTTTGGTTACATCAACTTCGCCCGTTATTATTTCTATATTTTTAGAAGAAAATTCAGTTTCTAATTTTTCTAATTCTTCCCCGTCTAGATCTGATATAGCAAGTTTGGCACCTCTTTCTGAAAATACCTCAGCAGTGCCTTTTCCTATCCCTCTTGCTCCTCCAGTTATAAACACAATTTTATCTTTAAATTGATCTTTCATGATTCCTCCCAACTAAATAAAAAAATTATTTAAAGCTTTTTTTCTATAATTAAATATATTCAATAAATCTTTTTTGACAAATAAATTATGTATGAGTGACCCTCCTGGAACAATATATTCAACTTTATCAGTAACTTTAGTTTTATCGCCTAAGCTTGAGAATGAATGAATATGATGCCATTTAAGATAGGGGCCTCTTAACTGAACATCTACAAATTTATTAGGAGGAAGCCACTCTTTAATCAAGCTTTTCCACATGACAGGCACTCCATGAATTTTTAATCTATATTTGAAAACAGTTCCTTCTCCAACAACCACAGAAGATTGAGACAAAATATTGAAATCTAGAAAAGGCGGGGTAATCAAATTCAAATTTTTAGCTTCAGAATAAAAATTAAAAACTTCATCTATAGGATATGGAATATATTGTTCAGTAGATAATTCGAATTTCCATAATCCTATCTTTTTTATATATATGTCATTATTTTCAGAATTCATTGAGTATAAAAATTTACTTACTAAAAATATCAAAAGATAAGTAAGTTTGCTATTGCTTCAAAGAGATTGATTATCTATACTCCCGATTATGGATGTCCCTTTAAAATTAATTAATTACCAAAATTAATGTTCGCTATTGGAGAAGCATTAGCTTTATTGTCTGCATTTCTTTGGGGAAATTCAGGAGTTTTGCTTAAATCTCTTCCCAATAATAAGAGAATATCTTTCATATTCTTAGAAAGCATAATTTCAGGGATTATAATTTTAATATTGATTTCCGCTCTGAATCAATGGAAAGAATTTGCTGAATTTACTTATATTACAGTCTTTTTCGCTATACTTGCTGCTTCAATTAATCTTGCTGGTTCAGTTTTCTATATTTATACAATTAAGCATGTAAAAGTCGGAATGGGATTTGTTATTATAAATAGCCTTTTCCCTTTATTTTCAATTATTGGCAGCATCTTTTTTCTTGGAGATAAATTATCCCTTCCAATTTACCTTGGAGCCGTTTTTATTCTTATAGGAATATCAATTATCGCAATTAAACGAGATTCTAGTTTTAGTTTCTTAGAAGAAGGTTCTGCGATGAAAGTTGCTATAATTTTTTGTACTTTAACTCCTCTTTCATGGGCAATTGGAGCACTAATTATGGACAGATTACTAGATGATAATGCAGTACTACCTTTGGTGTTTATAAGAGCAATAAATACTTTTATTATCTGCATAATATTATCCTTACTTATAAAAAAAGTTTCTTTTAAAATTCAAAGGAATGAAAAAAGGTTAATTTTTGCGTCATTTCTAACTACCGGAGCAATGCTAGGATGGTTTACAAGTCTTAGTTTGTCCGAAGCTGCGCTAACAGTAATATTGGGAAGCAGCGCTCCTATATTTGCTCTATTTGGAGGGTGGTTATTTCTAAAAGAAAAGATCAATAAGGCAGGCTTTATTGGAATTGTTTCATGCCTAATTGGGGTTATAATCGTTATCTTGTAATTATACCAAATTAGTAATCCATCTGCTCATTATTATCCTTATAATTGATAGTGTTAAGGCGGCCAAAAAAACGAAACTTACATTGCCAAATGTTACTCCTCCAAGCGTTAGCCCCAATAAGCATCCTGCAGCAGGAGCATGTTCACAATTTAATATACCCATGAATATAATAAGTAGCCCTAAACTTATAGATGAATAGAGATACAAAAATACTAATGGAGCTTCATTACCAGGAAAAATCAATTCAAATGTAAAAGATGATAAAGCTGAAATTACGATAGCTATTGAGTGACCTCCCATAACTCTACGTGTTTCAGAAGCGTAGGAGTTAGGCGCGAAGAATATAAGCGCAGCAGTTCCTGCAATCCCTGCAATTATTGCGCCATCTGTAATACTGCCTTCAAATAATAAAATAAAGAATAGAGCAACAGATGCAAAAAAGGATTGAAATAAATATCTTTTTCTTTTGGACTTAAATCCAGGGTCAATTAAGTGAAATTCTTTATCAAATTTTAATCTAATTTTCATTCTGTTTATTAATATCGTAAAGTTGGTTTGTTAAATCTATAATAAGGCATTATGAAAAAATTAATTATCTTACCAATCTCAATTATATTACTACTATTAATAATATATATCGGGCTATCGTTATATATTACTGATTTAGCTTATACTGCTGAAAGAAAAACACCCGAAGAAACTCCTCCTGACTATTCACTAACTTATGAAGATATATCTTTTAAGTCTTATGGCGAAGATAGCATAGAATTAAAAGGTTGGTGGATACCTGGCAATAAGAAGGATGTAGCTATAGTTTGGGTTCATGGGTTGGATTCAGAAAGAAGCGGAGGGGAAGGGAAATTAGAAATGATGAAGGAAATAAATGAAATAGGCTATTCATTGCTTACTTTTGACCTAAGAGGTCATGGAGAATCTGGAACAGCCCCTCTTGGCCTAGGTGTTCGTGAAAAGGAAGATGTATACGGAGCAATAGAATTCCTAAGCAATGAAAAAAATATTAAAAAGGTAGGCCTGTGGGGAATAAGCTACGGAGCTGTTACTGTAATTGATGCTGGAATTAACGTACCTGATTTAGATGCAGAGATTGTAGGAATAATGGCTGACACTCCATATTTTAGTGTACTTGAACTTTTAACTAAAGAAGTTGCGGACAGAACTCCAATACCAAAATTCGTTGCAGACATATTGAAATTTGGGATTATACAAAGTGGAAAAATACTTCAAGGAATGGACATAAATGATGTTCCAGATTCAATGGCCAATAATAATAAAATAAATTTCCCAATTTTAATTACTTCCTGCAAAACTGATGAAAGGGTGCCTGAGAGTCATCCAAGCAGAGTATACTCTTTCTCCAGAGAATCTTCTGAATACCACGTTTTTGATAAATGCGAAGATCATGGTGAAGCTTATGAGACAAATAAGGGCAAGTATATGGACCTATTCAAAAAATATTTTTCCAGCAGATTTTAATAAATATGGATAAATTTTAATTATATAAAAAGAAAATTTATCGTATAATTTATGTGATGAAAAAAGAACAAAAATGTGTGATATGTGATCTACCTCAAAAAGATCACAAGACAAATATGCATATATTTGGGGTGCAAATCGGATGCCCTTGGGATGGAGTTAGGTCTAAAAAATCAACTAAGAAGAAAGCTTCAAAAAAATAATTTCATCGGCACCAAATTAAAAATATTTTCCTTATCTTGCTTGGTAAAAATTTTCAATTCTTTCACACCTTCAAGCGAACTCTTATACCCCTCCCTATTAGAAACAGGTGGGAAGTCGCTTCCCCACATCATATGGCTAGATCCAAATGAATCAAGGGTCATTTTAATTAAATCATTGCTGTCATAATTAAATGGCATATCATTACTTAACGAAGAGGGCCTATTATTTAGTTCCCCTAGCCCAGGTATTTTAATAAAAAGATTCTCAAATATAGATAAATCAAGAACTGAATTATACTTTAGTAGGCCTCCAGATTTAATAGATGAATCTTCAGAAGCAGTATATGCACCTACGCCAGCCAAATGCTCAATTATAAAATTTGTATCTCCTGCCCCTTCTACTAGATTTTTAAATCCTGAAGAAGAAAATTGATCCAATGTTCCCGCCACACTTGCAACTAACTTCAGATCTCCAAGAAATTTACAAAATTCTATACCTGAACTTGAAAATAAATCTTTATAGTCCAAATAAATTCTTATCCCCGAGGCACCATTTTTCTTGACTTCTTCAGCTTGATTCAGTTTTTTATTATCCCAATTTATAATAGGAACTACACTTAATTTATTTGGATAATTTTTTAAGCAATCAAATATATATTCATTGGCTGAGCCGTAATGTTGTATAAGAACAGCTCTCTCAACATTATTTAGCTCCATTTGCGCTAATAACATTTCTAAAGGCTCAAACCAATTTATGCCTGCATGACAATGCGTGTCTATAACCATTTACCCTATCTTCAAACAATGTATTATATAAAAATGAAAAAAATTTATTTCTTTTTAATAATAACTTTATTTTGTATATCTTGTCAGGAAAAAACTGAATCCCAAAAATTATTTGATAAAGGGCTTTATGCTGAATCACTTTTTTCTTCATTGGATTTAAAAACCGTATCTTCAAATTCATTTAAGAATGATGAATTAATAAGATTTACCCTTGAAAGCCACTTACCAATTGATAATGAAGAATTAACAAAAATTCGAGTTGATAATGGCATGCAAATTCAAAAGCTAGTTTTATCAGAAAAAGAAGTAGAATCTATGAGGGGAAATTTTAAGTCTTTTGTCTCATCAGGAAAATTTGAATGTTATTACTTAATGGATAACCAATACCCTGAAATTGACTCTTCTGAAACACATGGAATGTGCGACCAAATGTCTTCAAGCCTCGAATTATTTTTAGGAGACAATCAAATGAAATTATTTGGAGTACACACAATCGTTGATGGGGAGCAATTCACAATACATAAAGAAAAAACAAAAAGATACACTAAGTATTTTAGTATCCACATGTTAGATAAAAAGCCAGATGAAGATCTAGTTTCTGAATTAACTAAAACTTTTTTTCAAGAAGAAACGCTAAATGATGTGAGAGTAGTGGGCAATAATATATTGCAGTGTAATCTTAAGGTTACCTCAATTTCTGAGCCAGATTCTAGCGGGTGCGACGAAATAGAAAATTTACTATTAGACGTAATTAATTGATTCGATTATTTCTTTAGCCATTTAGATATTCCAGATACAGAATTAGGGATATCTGGAAATTCTTTTAGTTGCCCTATCATAATTTCTATCATTCCTTCTACTCTTTCCCTTGAATCATAATAACTAGAAATTTTATCCTTAGAAAATCTCTTATGGGCTGACTTATAATCTCTTGGCTCAACTCTATGATAAATATTCATTAAATCAATAACAGACCTATTTTTAACTGAGAAGAATGTCTTAGATTTTCTAAATTCTTTCCTCAATAACGGCAAAGAATATCTTTTTATTCCAAATCCAACTAAATCACAGCCCTTTAAATGTTTTGAAATTGATTCAGAATAGTTGAGAAAGGGTTTCTCATTCTCTATAGCTTTGTCATTAATTCCGTGAATTCTTGTAGCTTCCTTAGATATCTTTATTTCAGGATTAATAAGATTGGTTACAAAAATCTTAGTACTATCTGGTAATATTTTTATGGTTGATATTCTTACAATTCTTGCAGATTTCAGATCTAAGCTGGTTGAAGCTAAATCTAGAAATACTATAGGATTAACTAAGTTAATAAAATCATTAAACATTTTAATTCCTAAAAATGGGCATTGATAAATACAGAAAAATAATAAACATAATTAATGAATCGATATATCTTTTTGTTGTTTTCTCAATTCCATTAGTTTTCTCTCCTGAAGAATTTTTAGGATTTTATCAGCTCCCAAAAGAATTCATCTTACATTTTGGATCTAATCTGCTATTAATATTATTACCAATTATATTTATTTTAAATCCTCAAAAATTAATTTCAAACATAATAAACAATCGCTTAATTATACTATCAATACTGTTTATACTTTTTTCATATGCTATTTCTACTTTATTTTCAATTTCAATATTAGGGAGCTTATGGGCTAGAGAATACGGAATGTCTAGCAATTCCTTGCAAACTTTTTTCTCTTTATCAGTTATCTCAATAAATATAATTATTACTAATTTTGATAAATCTCAAATAAAAAGATTGTTTTTAGCCATTTTTGCAAGCTCCACAATAGTAGGTTCTATAGCACTAATGCAAAATTTTGCTCCAAATATTTTCAAAACTTTCACTTTTTATCATCAAGATAGAGTGGTAAGTACGCTAGGCAACCCTATTTATCTGGGATCATTTTTATTAATGGGTAATCTATTATCAATAATTTATTTATTTGGATTTTCAGAATTAAAAATTAATAATAAATCCAGAATCACTTTAATTATAATCTCACTTTCAATTCAAATTACAGCTATTCTGCTTAGTTTGAGTAGAGGGCCATCTATATCATTTTTTATTGGCTACATAAGCATTGCAATTGCATATTTTTACTTAAAAGAAAAATCTATAAAAAATTTAGTAATTTTATTTGTAATTCCAGTTTTGCTTTCAACTGCAATAGTGAATATTCCCACTTTTAATGATCAAGATGAATATTTTGATGAGCTTGTTGAAAGATCAGGAAGTATATCAAAAGAGCTTGAATTATCTATTGATGTTGAATCAGGAGTTAATATACTTTCTCCTAACTCATTAAATTATAGAGGTGAAAACTGGATAGGTGCATTTAAACTTCTAAGGAGTTGGCCAACAGTTTTAGATAATTCGAATTCAAATTACTGGAGATTATTTGTTGGGTATGGGCCTGATACGTATATATATGTTTACCCTATAACCGTTCCTATTCAAGACAGGATTGTTATTTCAGCAAATGCCCACAATCTTTTTTTGAATATCCTAATAGAAAATGGAGCTATTGGATTCATATCAATAATCTTTCTGATTTGGGTAATATTCAAAAAATTAAGATACAAGTTTATAAATTCTAATAATTCATCTAAGTTTATTGCTCTTTCTTTCGGAATAATAATCATATCCAGGCTATTAGAACAAACTTTAGGAATTGCTGTTATAAATGATCTTTTATATTTTTACTTAATGGTTAGCTTAATATCTCTTTTTACTAGGCAAAAACAAGAAGTTGATAGGAAATTTAATCTAAATTTAGAATCTGGATTAGTTAGAAATGGATTTGGACTAACAATATCCATATGCGTTATATTATCAACAATATTTACAATAAAAGATTACAATTCTACTCTTTCTGGATTCTATTTCGGAAAAGCAATAGGCCAATTAAATAGTAGCGATATAGATAATGCAATAATAAATTTAGAAAAAGCAAGGAACCTTAATAAGCGTTCTGAATATATCCAAACAGAATTATTTAAAATCTCTTTTAAAATTTATAAATAACAAAATCAAAGAGACTCAGTAGATGCATCCAAATTACTTGCCAGAATGTATTCAACACTAGTAACACACGAAGAACTTGAGCCTTATTCATTTAATACTCAAAACTTCATAACTCAAACTGCATGGGAATTGTTTATTAGAGAGCCTAGTTTTAGAGAAGAGGCAATAGGAAGGTATATAAGACTAAGAAATCTTATGCCGCAATACCTACCTCCTCAAGAAATTCTAGCAAATGTGTTGGTAGCTGTAGGCGAAATAGAATTGGGCAAATCAGAGGCAGAACTTGGGATAAGAATGGGAGAAGCTGGAGGTAGATTGACTCCTCAAAGCTTTTGGGTATTGGGAGAGACAGAAAAAATATATGGGAACCAAGATAATGCAATTAAAGCATTTGAAAAATCTATAATTCATGCTGAAGAAGCAATCATTCAATATCATGGCAGATGGATCAGGCCAGACTCCTCTAATAAGTACGACAATCGTGCATATGCTTTCCTTGTGTTAGCTCATCAATCTCTAACGCTAATCTACGAAACTATTGATATAGAAAAAGCAAATTTTCATCTTGAAAAAGCTAGAAAATATGCTTTTAACTCTAATAATGTTCTTTTATTAGATAGTAGATTTCAGTAAATTATTTAATTTTTTTTTGATTTATCAATAAGAAGTATAGAATTTGTTATTATCTTAATTTGGCCGAGGTGGCGGAATGGTAGACGCGCTGGTCTCAAACACCAGTAGGGCAACCTGTGCGAGTTCGACTCTCGCCCTCGGCACCATTGATAGATAAGAAAAGTTGTATAGAATGAAATTAAACTAACAAGAAGGCAATATGATTAACATCCCAAAAATAAAAAGACCAAGCAAAGAAATTGTAAAAAAAATAAAGGAATTAGGTAGTGCCACTGTTTCAGGAACGCTATATGGGATGGGAATCACAAACCCTTTTATCATGGGTCCAACTACTAAAACACCAGGAAAAGTAGTTGCAGGGCCTGCTATAACATTGCAATTTCTTCCTAAAAGGGAGGATATCTACAATGAAGACGAATATAGTGATCCAGAACTACAACTTCATAGGCATGCTCTATATCAGACAGAGCCAGGAGATGTAGTAGTAGTCGATGCCATGGGAGATATGACTAGCGGAGTATTCGGCGAAATGATGCTCACATTCTTTCAGGGAAGAGGCGGAGCAGGAGTTGTTATAGATGGATGTATAAGGGACTTCGTTCATGCACAAGAATTAGAAATTGGCATGTGGCTAAAAGGAGTTACTCCTAACTTTCATACCCAAACAAACAAATACCCTCATGCTGTTAATATCCCCATTGCTTGTGGAGGAACATTGGTGATGCCTGGAGATATAATAGTCGCAGATGATGATGGAGCTGTTGTTGTCCCTCAGAGCATGGCTAATGAACTTGTTGAGTCAGCAGGTTCTCATAGTGATTGGGAGGTTTGGGTAAGACAGAAGTTGGCAGCAGGTGGCCACTTAAAAGATTATTATGGGCGTACTGTATGGTCTAAAGAAACAGACGATGAATACAAGAAGTGGTGTAAAGAAAATAACATCAAATACATCTCTCTAGAAGAAGAAATGAAACATAAAAAGAAGTAGTGAATTGAAATCTTTAATTCTCACAATTTCATGTAATGACAGGCCAGGTATTGTTGCTGAAGTTACAAAATTTCTATTTAATAACAGATTCAATATTGTAGAATCAGGTCAATTCAATGATAAATATACTGATAATTTTTTTATGAGAACTGAATTTCAATTGCATGATAAAAAAAATTTATTTGATGAAAATTCATTTG